>CAMLER010000394.1 GCA_946478915.1 uncultured Chryseolinea sp. | reverse complement strand
AGGCTATCGGCAGATGTACAGAGAATATTACGAAGCTTGCAAGCACCCGAACAGTCCTGCTCTAAGAGATCCAAATCCAGTGGTAATTCTATACCCCGGTGTCGGAATGTTTACTTTTGCCAAGGACAAACAAACCGCAAGGGTTGCGGCGGAGTTCTATATTAATGCAATCAATGTGATGAAAGGATCGGAAGCAATTTCCGAATATACATCGCTACCGCGGCAGGAAGCATTTAATATTGAATACTGGTTGCTAGAAGAGGCAAAGCTGCAAAGGATGCCTAAACCCAAGGCTCTCTCGGGAAGAATCGCGCTGATTACCGGTAGCGCAGGAGGTATCGGCAAGGCTATTGCAAAAAAGTTTTTGGAAGAAGGTGCCTGTGTCATTGTAAACGATAACGATGCTGAGCGACTGGAAAAAGCTCAGGAAGAATTTAAAAAGTATGGAAAGGATAGCGTTGCTTCCGTTGTACTTGATGTACTGAAGCCTTCGGACATTGAAAACGCGTTTCGTACGGCGACATTATCGTTCGGTGGAGTGGACCTTATTGTCAACTGTGCCGGCCTTTCGATTTCGAAAACACTTGAAGATCATACAGAGAAAGATTGGGACATTCTTTATGATGTTCTTGTTAAGGGACAGTTTCTGGTTACCCAGGCTGGCGTCAGCATCATGCGAAAGCAGGCAATTGGCGGTGATGTAATTAATATTGTAAGCAAGAATGCTTTGGTATCAGGTCCTAACAACGCTGCATACGGATCGGCTAAGGCAGCACAGCTTCATCTGAGCAGACTGAATGCCGCGGAGTTGGGCGCCCATAAGATAAGGGTAAACGTTGTAAACCCGGACGCCGTGATTGCCGACAGCAAGATCTGGGAAGGTAGTTGGGCAGAAGGACGCGCGAAAGCGTACGGGGTAACCGTTGCAGAACTACCGGGATACTATGCAAAAAGGACTTTGTTGAATGAAATTATACTCCCGGAAGATATTGCCAATGCTTGTTTTGCTGTCACGGGTGGACTTCTAAATAAATCTACGGGAAATGTAATCAATGTCGATGGTGGCGTTGCTGCTGCATTTGTTCGATAATAGTTTGTCGCGCATCTTCGATAATAACGCTCATGCAGATTGAAAAGCAAACATTTGACTCCCACAACGAAAAACATTCATCTGCACACCAAACAAGGTTTCGTGCACTAGGGAATGAAATCGGCAATGCGGAGGAGGTTGTAAAGAAGTTAATGGATTTTCAGGTTGCGATACCGAGCTGGGCTCTGGGTACTGGGGGTACGCGGTTCGGCCGTTTCGCAGGTGGTGGTGAACCGCGAACTCTTGAAGAAAAGATTGAAGACGTCGGCCTGCTCCACAAATTAAACCAATCCAGTGGTGCCATTTCCCTCCACATTCCCTGGGATATTCCGAAAGATGCAAAAGCAATTAAGATCCTGGCTGCACAACACGGATTGCGATTTGACGCTATGAACTCAAATACTTTTCAGGACCAGAAGGATCAAAAGTTCAGCTATAAATTCGGTTCGCTTCAGCATGTCGACAGCAATGTGCGAAAGCAGGCAATCGAACACAACCTGGAGGTTATTGAATACGGTAAACAACTTGGGTCGAATTCTTTAACGGTATGGCTGTCTGACGGATCCTGTTTCCCAGGACAACTCAATTTCAGGAAGGCATTTGAAAACACATTGTCGGGATTACAAGAAATTTATGCGACACTGCCGGACGATTGGAAAATATTTGTTGAGTACAAAGCTTTTGAGCCTAATTTTTATTCAATGACCGTTGGTGACTGGGGACAATCGCTATTGTATGCACAGAAGTTGGGTCCTAAAGCGTTCACCCTTGTAGACCTTGGTCATCATTTGCCTAATGCAAACATAGAGCAGATCGTTTCTCTCCTCTTGATGGAAGGAAAACTGGGTGGGTTTCATTTCAACGACTCCAAATATGGTGATGATGATTTGACCGTCGGAAGTATCAATCCTTATCAACTTTTCCTCATTTTTAATGAACTGGTGGAGGGCATGAACGCTCGCGGAATGGATCATGCATCAGACCTTGGATGGATGATTGATGCGTCACATAATGTAAAGGATCCACTGGAGGACCTTATTCAATCCGTAGAAGCAATCAAGATCGCATATGCTCAGGCCTTGCTGGTTGACACAGCAGCATTGAAACGTGCCCAACAACAAAATGATGTTGCTCTTGCACAAGAGATTTTGCAGACAGCATATCGCACTGATGTACGACCATTGGTAGCAGAAGCACGGATGCAAGCAGGAGGTGTATTACAGCCGTTACAATTTTTTAGAGACTTAAAGGTAAGAGATCAGCTTATCAGGATGAGAGGAAAGAAGGCCGTAGCGACGGGGTTGTAAGAGTTGGGAAGCTCTTTTTAAAAAGAGTCACGGCACAAAGTTTGGTGGACTTCGCGTGAACCAATTCATCGCACAATTTATTTCCTGGAAAAAAGAACTTGCTGTTGGAGCTTACTTTCTATAAAAGTTTTAAACACTTCCGGGCCTTCGATCCTGATTTCATCCATTAGTCCCATAACAAACCTGGCAATGCCATCGAAATTAGATACAGGGCCATGAAAATGGTATGCATCATCTGTCCGCTGTGTGTAAGGAATTGAGAGCGGGTATTCTTCGCGCAACAACAGGTATGCCCTTAAGGTCAGATGAAGTGTAATCCAGGTATTGGAATCACCTGAAAATCCAAAGATGTCGCTTTGGTTCTTGCGATGAAATTCCTCATACTGAAATCTAGTATCCATTTCGATAACTTCCCCTATTCGATCCAACTTAAACTGTTTACAAACTTTGTCCTGGGTATCAAGCGCTACGATGGATTGATAATTGTCTCCGAAATGGATCGGCTCTACAAGTCGGTCGCGAATTTCATTGCTGTTCGCAGAGTGATAATTTTTCAATACCGCCTGATTTTTATTTTTGATGGCGTCTGCCAGCTGGTCCACAAATTGTCCGAGTCTGACTTTCAAAAACAAGCGTGGCATGCTATCCAATTCAGAATTCAATGACAGCTTTTTTAATAAAGTGCTTTTTAACGGATTGTCATGCGCACCCGACTGAATGAGTTTCTTGATAAGCTTTGTTTCTTCGATTGAAAATTGGGCTTGGCTGGGATCGTCATCGGTGGTGATAATGAAATAGCGATTATCGAAATCCTTTTCGAGCAGAAAGTCAACTTCTTCTAACAGATTGATGTAGCGGTAAATAGTTCTTTCGCTGGTGTCGAATCGCTCAGCTAACTGGCGGATGGTCCAGTGACCACTTTTTAAAACCGCAATAATTTGAAATAAGCGAAGCAGCTTTGCCTGCGGAATAATGGATTCTGTTTTTTTTCCTATGATCTTATTTTTGGCCATCTCCGATTCTAATGTATCCAACAGAAGGTTAAAGTAACGATTTTATAGTTTGACACAAGCTGTCACAAGCCGAATGTACCTTCGATTCAAATACGAAAGATATGGAAATGATAAGTCGCATGGCACTGATGGTGAAATGTCCCCATTGTGGCAACAAATTTTCTCCGGAAGAAGCAATTCAGCACGACCTGAGAGAGAAGCTTGAGCGGGAGTTCGATCTGAAGCTTCAAGCTAATACCAAAGCGTTGATTTCTAAAATACAACATGAAGAGCAATCCAAGTTCAAAGTTCAGGTGCAACGACTTGAGCAGGATCGGAAGGCAAAAGAATCACGGTTGAAACAGTTAGAAGACCAATCGGTCGCATTGCTTGAGCACGAACAAAAACTGAAGGATCGGGAGGAACGGTTGGAACATGAAATGAAAAAAAGATTGTTGGAACGGGAGAAAGTAATTAAGGAACATCTGGAAAAAACTGCCCTGGAAAAAGCTATGCTTGAAGTACGGCAGCGAGAAGCAAAACTAGAACGGGAAAAGGAGATGCTCGATGTGACGTTGAAAAAACGAATTATCGAGGAATCTGAAAAAGCGCGCGAAGAGGAGCGAATGAAGAGCGCAGAACTGCAAAAAAAGCTTGATGACCAGTCGAGATTAATCAATGAAATGAAGCGCAAAACGGAACAGGGAAGCATGCAAATGCAAGGTGAAGTTCAGGAGCTGGCAATAGAAGAATTTCTTACCAGTTCGTTTCCGAGGGATGTTGTGGAAGAAATTTCTAAAGGTAAGCGCGGTGCCGATTGTGTTCATATTGTTCGCGATCATTACGAAAATGAATGCGGCAGGATTCTTTATGAAAGCAAGCGAACTAAACATTTCAGCTACGAATGGATAGCAAAAATGAAAGATGACATGAGACTTAAGCAGGCAGAGATTGGCGTGATCGTTTCGGAAGCAATGCCCGAAGGTATGACTCGCTTCGGCGCAATCGAAGGAATTTGGGTGTGCTCTTTCGCAGAATTCAAAGCATTGGCACAAATATTCAGAAACAATCTTTCGCGCATCGGCGAAATATTATCATCACAAGTAAATAAAGGTGAAAAGTCACAAATGATTTATGGCTATGTAACGGGAAATGAGTTTCGCCAAAAGCTGGAAGCGGCATTCGAATCTTACCGCGATATGCAGGAAGATCTCATGAAAGAGAAGGCGCTTTTTGCCAGTCAATGGGCTAAGCGCGAAAAAAGACTTTTTCGGGCAATGGAAAATCTTGTCTGCATCTACGGTGATGTTCGCGGAATTGCTGGTGGCGCAGTGCAGGAGATTGCGGCACTGGAGCCACACGAGCTTTCCGAAAGTTAACCACAACGACTACGCATTCGCTAAACTCCTATCAAGGTGAACATACCCACCATCGACGTGTATTAACTGTCCGGTAGTATGGCTCGATCTGTCTGACAATAGGAATGCCGTTGCGTTAGCAATTTCTTCAGCGGTAGTCATCCTGTTACCTAAGGGAATTTTTGATTCTATTTCGGCAAGTTTGGCTTTGGGATCCGGCAATGTCTGGATCCATTTTTCGTAAAGGGGAGTCCAGCATTCCGCGACAATAATTGCATTAACCCGAATTCCATATTTTAGTAACTCTACTGCCCACTCACGGGTCAAACCATTCCGTCCACCGTTAGCTGCAGCGTATGCCGAAGTTCCGCCCTGTCCTGTCTCGGCTACCTTGGATCCAATATTGACAATTGCACCTTTCGACTTTTTCAATTCCGGCAAAACATAATGCGCCATCAAATAATAATGAACAACATTTTTGTGAAGTGACGCCATGAATTTTTCATATGTTCCATTTTCCAGTCCGATACCATCATTAACACCGGCGTTGTTGACGAGTCCCTCAATGCGTCCGAATTTTTTTATCACTGCTCCTACCGCTTTTTCAGCAGCAGCCGG
>CAMLER010000393.1 GCA_946478915.1 uncultured Chryseolinea sp. | reverse complement strand
TCCTTTCTGCGCTCGTCCGTAGTTATTTTGCTTCTGCCTTGTTTATTCATTATGCTCACGCCGCCTGCCCGGATCTCGTGAATGGGATTCTCCAAAAGTTTTTCAATTTCTTCCGGCTTCATTCCGATGAATTCTTCGGAGATCTTGAAGAGGGTTCCCATGCGAACGCCCAGAAACATATCGCCTTCACCATATTCGCCGTCGCCGGACTTGATATAGCGCTGAATCTTTGCAAGCTCGTCCGCCGATTGGTGTGCTTTTAGCTTTTGAATAAAATTCTTCGCGGTCAGTTCGGTTGTTGGAATATTTGCTCCTGGCTTATTTGAATCAATAGTTGGTTTACTTTTTTTTGGTTTTGGTTTCATTGGCAGCAACAGAGTATACAAACCTACTCTATATTTTTGTTCTTGTTGTTGTGTAAAAACGTCAAACTCAGGGGTAATTTGCGACGCGAGGCTGCATGTATTTGACCTTCCGGCAAAAGGACCTAAATTCAATCAAATATTTACAATGATGGTAAGCAGACGGACTTTCTTTCAACAGGCTGGAGCGCTCGTCGCCGCTATGGGATTTCCTTATCAGGTGCAAAGTCTTCAGAAAGAGATTGTAATGACGGTGGCAGGACCCATTAATCCATCGCAGTTGAAATTTACCTTGACGCATGAGCATATTCTGGTCGACTTCATTGGTGCGGACAAAATGAGCAGTGACCGATATGCTCCGGACGAAGTCGTTAAAACTGCTTTACCTTTCTTGATGGATGTGAAAAATAAGGGTTGCCATACTTTTATCGATTGCACGCCGCCTTATATTGGAAGGGATGTGGTGTTACTCAAAGAGCTCTCGCAAAAAACGGGTCTGCAAATTCTGACACCGACCGGGTACTATGGTGCCGCTATGGAAAAATATGTACCCAAGCATGCATATACAGAGAGCGCCGAACAATTATCAGCGCGATGGATAAAAGAATGGAATGAAGGAATTGATGGCACCGGAATTAAGCCTGGTTTTATAAAAACAGGAGTTGATAAGGGGCCGCTATCAGGTGTGCAGCGAAAACTTATAGATGCTGCAGCGCTGACACATCTTGCAACAGGCTTGCCTATTGGAGTACATACCGGTGATGGTGCGGCTGCAGAGGAGCAATTGGAGATTCTGGCGTCGCGAAAAGTTTCGCCCGCAGCACGGATTTGGATCCATGCTCAAAATGAAAAAGACAATGCCATCCACATACGCGCTGCACAACGGGGTAGTTGGGTGTCATTTGATGGTATCAGGAAAGAATCCACTGAGGAAAATGTCAAGATCTTCAAGATAATGAAAAAAGAGGGGCTACTGGATTTTGTTCTCGCTTCGCAGGATTCCGGGTGGTATAATGTTGGTGATCCCGGTGGTGGAAAATTCAATGCCTATACCGATATCTTTACTGATTTTATACCAGCCCTAAAAGACGCCGGATTTACAAAAGAAGAGATTGATAAGATATTTATAGCGAACCCTGCAAAAGCATTTGCAATTTGGATTAGAAAATTGACTTAAGTTTATCTTGTAAGCCGTAAAGAAAAGATTCCAACTTGGCGGTTTATTGATAAAACAATTGGTCTGCTATGACAAAAGAAATTGATCTTAAATTCATGAGGGAAGCTGTTGCCGTCGCGTTGAAGGGCATCTCGGAAAACAAAGGCGGTCCTTTCGGCTGCGTGATCGAGAAAAATGGAGCAATCATTGGAAAAGGGTGCAATGAGGTGATCTCTGCACATGACCCGACAGCGCATGCCGAAGTCGTTGCAATCAGGAATGCATGCCAGAATTTGCAATCGCACCAACTTGAGGGTTGTACAATTTATACTTCGTGCGAGCCATGTCCAATGTGTCTTGGCGCCATTTACTGGGCACGGCCCGACCGGGTCGTTTACGCGTGCACGCGAAACGATGCTGGGGCCATCGGATTTGATGACGATTTTATCTACAATGAAATTGCATTGCCGAACGATGAAAGGAAAATTCCAATTCATCAATGCGGACAGGAACTAGGGATGGAGGTCTTTCATTCCTGGCAACAAAAATCCAACAAAGTTCATTATTGATTTACTTTAGACGGATTTTTCCCAAACTTTCTTTTGAAGGCTGTTGCAAAATGATTTGCATTCTTGTAACCAACAATTGCTGAGACTTCGCTAACCTGTCGGTTGTCATCAAATAGAAGGGTGTGGGCGTGCTCCATTTTCAAATTATACAAATACTCGATAACAGGCACACCAAAACTTTCCCTGAATAGCTTCTTAAGTTTATTTTGATTAATCCCAAAATGCTTTGACAATTTGAGGATTGTGTGATTTTCAAGGAACGCGGTTCTCAGGTAGTCTCTCACAGCAAAAATAATCTCGCGATCTCTGTTGTTCATTGTATTTCTAATGGTTTCCGGTTGTGCAAACGGAGCGAGTTGCAGGGCAACGAATTGTTGCAGACTTCCCTCAAGACTAAGGTTTCCGAGGGCGCCATGAAACGGGCATTCGTACATCATATCGATTACTCGACAATGCGTCGAAGTCAGCCGCGTCTTTATACCGAAAAATTCGCGGTTCATGACCTTTTGCCGCAGCGAATCTAAAAATCTCTCGCTGCTATCTAGTAGGGATGTAAAATAGTCCGCTGCTACTTCCAGATACAACGGTTTAGATACCTGCGCGTCAAACTGATGGATCTCTTTCAACGATGGATTAAAAGCAAGGTAACATTCGCCTCCACTGATATATCCGGAATTTGAAAATCGACTATCGCCAAATAGTGGCATGCCACCGCGACCACGGTCAAGCATGTAAAAGGCTACCTTATCGGTAAGATTTTCATCTACCTCAATAATGACGTTTTGTTTGAGTTGAAGGTCGACCCGACTGACAGAAAAATTGCGTCCGTAGAGTTGATCGGCTTTGATACTCCCCAGGTCGGATATCGCGTGCATTGAGCATCGCGTAGGACTATCGCCATAGAGAACCGGTACTTCATCGATGACAAATCGTTGGTGGAAGTCAGCTACGGTTGAACCTTTCATTTGAAGCGGATTAATGACCTGATACGCATCCATATGATTTTGGTTACGAATCCGGTGAAATTTGGGGAAAGAGAGCCGAATTGGTTACGTTATGATAGTTCTTTTCGCGGAGATGAGAATTCCTTTCCCGTAGATCCAATGCCCTTTGGGTGGCGTATAACGCCTAAAACATTAGCCGAAGTCAATATGCTGAAATGGGTCTGAAGAGGGGAGTCTCCCTTCAAATGACCTATCGGTTATGAAAAAATCATTAAACATTCATTGAATCAAACACTATGGTAAAAAGGATCTTTAAAGTTATCGGAATTGTTCTCGGAGTTTTGATGAGCATTCTCATCTCGTTTTTTGGTTATACCTATTTCGACATTAACCGAAGGGCGGACAAGTCGTACGATGTAGTGGTGAAGGATATTGAAATCAAATATGATTCTGCGACACTTGCCTTGGGTCAACGGCTGGTCAATACGCGTGCTTGCACAGAATGCCACGGCAAAGATCTCAGCGGAGCAACACTGAACGACGACGCGTTGATCGGCAAACTGGTTTCAAAAAATATTACGAAAGGAAAAGGAGGACTACCTGACAATTTTTCGGTGTCCGACTGGGTGCGCGCAATGAAGCACGGTCTGAACACGGAAGGTAAACCTTTGTATCTGATGCCGTCGCATGAATTAAGTTTGTTAACTGAGTCCGATATGGCTGCGATTATTGCCTATTGTACACAACTCCCACCAGTCGACCGCGATCCAGGTAAGTTTAGCCTCGGTCCATTGGGATACATTTTGAGTGAGTTTGGTCTTATTCCGTTGTTGCCAGCGGAGTTTACCGATCACAATAGGGAATTAACAAAGGATATTAAACGCGAGGTTTCCGTTGCGTACGGCGAGTACTTGTCCACAATTTGTCAGAATTGTCATGGGGCCAACTTCAAAGGTGGTGAATCGCCGGTTCCAGGAGGAAAATATGTTTCAGATATCACATCAACAGGAAACCCTGGCAAATGGTCGCATCAAGAATTTATTACCGCATTGCATACCGGAAAAACTCCAGAAGGAAAAACGTTGAATCCTAGTGAGATGCCCTGGACGATCACAAAATCATATACTGAGGACGAGCTGACTGCATTGCACTTGTACTTGCAATCACTGAAGTAATGGGAGTGTTCAGAAAGCTAACAGATTATGGAGAAGCCTTAGTCATTGTCTCTTTGCAGTAAAAACATTTTTTCTTGTAACCATCCATAATCCCTGACGCGGTATTCAATCTAGTGTGAATTAGTGTGGTTCTTCCAAAATGACGACCTTTGCCGTTTATTTTTGGAGCATGAAGAACAGAACGGAACAAGACGAGAGGGAGTACCTGGAGGTTGTCAAGGAAAAACTTTTGATTGCTATTCGCAAAGCGGATGAGAGCGTGAAGCAATTTTCAACGGAGCTTAGACAAAACAAAGAATATATTTATGAGAATCAATCCGGCATGGACGAAGCTGATATGGTTTCCGCCGGACAATCCATCAACCGTATGGCATTTACCGGCGAATCAGCTGTCGCCCGTAAACGCAAGCTGCTAAAGCTAATTGATTCACCATATTTTGGTCGCATCGACTTTACCACCGGCACACCTCCGGAGACAATTATCATTTACATTGGAATTTATTCATTTGCTGACCAATCACAACGAGTTAACCTGATCTATGATTGGCGGGCGCCGATCTCGTCAATGTTTTATGACTATGAATTGGGAAAGGCATCATACGAAACTCCTGCTGGACCGGCAGAGGGTGAAATTGTTCTGAAGAGACAATACAGAATCGCGGACGGAAGGATGGAATTCATGCTCGAGAATTCGGTCAGTATTCTCGATGATGTGCTGCAGGAGGAACTTAGCAGGTCATCAGACGAAAGGATGAAGAACATCGTTGCTACGATTCAGCGGGATCAGAATGCGGTGATCCGGAATGAAACGGCGCGCGTTATGATTATTCAGGGTGTGGCTGGCTCCGGAAAGACTTCTATTGCGCTGCACCGCATAGCCTTTCTGTTGTATCGATTTCGCGAAACAGTCAAGGCACGAGATATACTCATTATTTCTCCTAATAAGGTTTTTGCCGATTATATTTCAAACGTTCTTCCGGAGTTAGGCGAAGAGCACATACCCGAGACCGGTATGGAAGAAATAGCTTCGGAGATGTTGGAGCACAAATACCCATTTCAAAGCTTCTTTGACCAGGTAACACATCTTCTTGAAAACCCTGAGCCCGGTTTCATCGAAAGAATACAGGCGAAATCTACTTTCGAATTTTTAAGCAAGCTCAATCA
>CAMLER010000392.1 GCA_946478915.1 uncultured Chryseolinea sp. | reverse complement strand
ACGGAAATGGAAAAATCATAATTCCCGCCGGGGTGACTGTCAACGTCGGTGGCAACGTTCAAATTCACAATAAGAACTCCAGATGCACCCCAACAAGCCCGTGTGTTTTTGAAATAGTTGTAAATGGCACTGCGAACTTTAGTAAAGATTTCGATAACGATGTGTATACGCTGGTCTGGTCTGGAACGGGCACTGTAACCGTAGACGACAAGTTCAGGAACTCTAACGCTGCTTGCATGGATTGCGGCGCCGCCGGTTGTCCAAACATTGAAGTCAATCCATCTGATTGCCGGGATGACGGTACAGCTTGCTCCGGGGGAGATTTTTGTACACAAATCAATTCATGCTCCTCTGATACAACCGCACCAGTAATTACCAATTGTCCTTCTGATCAGTTAGTAAATTTGGCAGGACCAGGTTGTATGCGAACCGTCACATGGAATTTGCCGCAGGTTACTGACAATTGCACTCTTGGTCCTGTGACCGTAAGCCACCCATCAGGCTCAAGTTTTCCTTTGGGCACTACTGTTGTTACCTACACGGCTAAAGATATAGCCGGAAATACGACAACCTGTTCTTTTAATGTAACCGTTGTAGACAACATTTCACCCAGTTTCTTAATGTGCACAGGCAACAGAACCGTCAGTGCAAATGCATCCTGTCAGGCCGTTGTAGACTGGCCAACGCCTGTCTATTTTGATAATTGTTTGGGATCAACGCTAAAATCAACACATCTTCCCGGAAGCACTTTCAACAAGGGTACAACGATGGTCACCTACACTGCTACCGATGCTTCTGGCAACACTGCAACATGTTCCTTTAATGTAACGGTCGTGGATGATACGCCTCCGACATTTTCTGGATGTCCGGGGAACAGAACGGTAAGTGCTAATGCCTCCTGCCAGGCCGTTGTGGACTGGAATCCACCAACCGTTTCAGACAATTGCTCTGCCACAACAATTACCGTTGACAAGCCGCCCGGAAGTGTCTTTGGACTTGGTACGACCCGGGTAACCTATACAGCTAGCACTTCCTCAGGCCAGACAGCGACCTGCTTTTTCGACGTTGTTGTGGTAGATGATCTACCGCCGACCGTAGCCTCGCTCAGTACCATCAGGGCAGCCGTTGGATCCGACTGTCGGGCGAGTGTAACTTGGCCAGTGCCCGCAGCCGTTGATTGTAACGATTTTGAAATGGAAAGCACGCATCAACCTGGTGCTGAATTCAGCTTCGGTTCCACTGATGTAACGTATACCCTAACTGACGATTTGGGTAACATGTCCGACTATAGCTTCCAGGTGGTCGTGGAAAATCCTGCTCCGCCTGTCATTTCAAACTGCCCTATGGATATTACCATTGAAGCAGACGATTTTGGATTTGTGCTGGTCAATTGGACTGAACCGAGCGCAACCGTCACGTGCGGGGAGATGTCGTTTACACGATCACATTCACCCGGTGACAGGTTCGCGACTGGCATCACAGAAGTTGTTTACACTGCATCGGACGAATTAAAGAAAGAAAGTGTTTGCAGATTTAAGGTTATAGTCACTCCCCCAAAAATTGTTGTAGAGATCGCCAAAGTTGTTACTCCTGATGGCAACGGAATCAACGATTATTTAAAGATTGAAAACATAGAAAAATATAAGGACAATGGAATCGTTGTTGTCGATCGCTGGGGCAGCACGATATTCAAAGCAACTGGCTATGACAATGATAAGGTCGTATGGAAAGGCAGTAATGCATCTGGCGGCTTAGCTCCTACCGGCACTTATTTCTTCACAATGACTATACGGTACGGTGAACAAAGTTTACAACATACCGGATTTATCGAACTGATCAGGTGACTTTTCTTTCGGCCATTTATTTCCATGCTTCATAATGAAGTCAGCAAATTTACCCCGTCCGCTATCGGAATAACGTGTCCGCTAACGAAGTATTATTTAAACCGCACCCCTCTCTAATCGACCCAAATTCAATTGATGTAATCTGGTTGCATTCTTGATTACCAAAACGTTCAATCCTTCATCATGGAGTTTTTTCAGGCGAGGCTATTCTTGAGAATCATTAGCAAGGGCCGAGAGATTTATTACTTAAAGATCATTACTCTGGCGATCGCATTTGGATGTTCCGCTTTAATTCTGTCTTTTTCCTTAAGCGAGTTCGGATACGATAGATTCCATAAGGACTACGAATCAATTTTCAGAATATTGCAGCGAAACAACGCGGAGAGTTACGATGGCAATCGGCTTTCAAATAAAATCCCCCAAAAAATAACAACCACGCTTTCTTCTCTTGAGAGCCCCTCGCTCATACTTTCCCGAATTAAGTTGATGAAGGATATTAATGTAAAAGTTAAAGGCAAAACTTTTCACAACAGTATTATCTATGCCGCAGATCCAAATATTACAAAGATATTTTCATTTGATGTTTTGCGTGGCCCACTTCAGGACTTTCAAAAGGAAAGGAAAGTAATTATTTCATCTACAACAGCAAAAAAGTACTTTGGAACCAGTGACGCGCTCGGAAAAGAGCTCAAACTTTATACTGTGGGAGATACGCTGGCCTTTTCGGTAGCCGCTGTGTTCAAGGACTATCCCCATAATACTCATGAAAGTTTTGACTGCTTCATAACATTTAGCGAGGCTGACATTAGTTCCTTGCATTTTGAACCCAACGTTGCAGCCGTCTACGGAAAAATGTCGAAGGGTAATTCTGTCAAAGTTGGAAAAGTTCTAAGCAGCATTTCAGATACAAATGGAATGAATTATTTAATACAGCCTATTTCCGAAATATACTTCGGTCCAAGAGTTCTGGGGGAGGACGCCAGGCATGGTGACCACTATAGTATCATCGTGCTAATATGTATCGCTTCACTAATTCTTTTTCTAGCGGTTACAAGCTATATTAACCTTACTACTTTATCTCTACCAAACCGTTCGAAAGAAATTGCAATTAAGAAGCTTGCGGGCACTGCCGACCACAAAATTTTGATAGGTTTTGCCAAAGAGTCTGTGGCCATGGTATTGGTTTCGTCAGTTCTTGGCCTGCTTATACTTATAGCTGCTTCCGATTGGCTTACACCTATTCTTTCAACAGGAGTCTGGTCACTGTTGTGGAATGGCGGCCTTACATTAATTCTCGTTTTATTGTTACTGCTTGCCATTGTGGCCGTTAGTCCGATGTTCCTTGTCGTAAAGTTTTCTAACGCTAAGCCTACCCGTCTCTTAAGCGCAGACACGATAACATTCCCTGGCTTTAAAAGGACGATTACCTTTCTTCAATTGGGGATAAGTCTTTTCCTTATCGTTGCTTCGATGGTCTTAAGACGGCAGGTGACTTACTCCCTGCTAAAAGAACCCGGACGTAATTATGAGCAAATCGTTTATATGAAGTATCCAAATGGCTTGGATAATGAAGGACTTCGTAATCTTAGAGCATACTGGCAAAAAAACACGGCAAACATTCTTGACATTTTGGGAGTGACGCAGCTTCCTAATCAAATTCAAAGCAGACAAATACATTCGGACTACTATTTCCTAGGCGTTGATCCTGAATTTGGACAATTCTTTGGTGTACAGATGACAAAGGGAAACTGGTTTATGCCAAACACCGGCGATTCCGTTTTCGTCGTTAACGAAGCTGCAGCAAAAATACTCGGACCTAACGCAGACAATGTAATAGGCGTTTTTAAAGATTTCGCTGAACAATTCAATCAGCCTGAAAAACCCGTAAAACTCAATTTGGTCTCCCATTTTAATTACAATTTCCTATGTATCAGAATACTGGAAGTTGATATACGCAAGACAATAAAATTCCTTTCAACTTTCTTTAATAAAGCAAACCAGAAATCTTCTGTTACCTTCTTAAACCGGCGATTCGAGGAGTGGATAGTTTACCAGGACCGGTTAAACTCGTTGTCGGAGATTTTAGCGGTGATTTCTGGTGTCCTGTCATGCTGTGCTATCTATGCTTTAAGTATTAGTATCGTGCGTGATAAATTGAAACAAATCGCAGTACATAAATTGTTGGGCGCCACTAATTTTCGCATTACCAGATTACTGGTACGCGAATTTACCGCCGAGATGATAAAGGCTGTTTTAATTTTCGGTCCGGCAACCTATCTCATTATCAATGAATTCTTGAGAAATTTTGTGTATGCTACTGACTTTATATGGACTGATCCGATTATTCCAATGGCATATTGTGCAGCAACAATCATTCTTTTGTGTGTCTTTCAAACATTGAGCTTAAACAGGAAAAATCTTTCCGACGCACTCAAAATGTAAAAATAACATTGCATTGCTGCTAACTCATTTTAATTGTGAGATCGGAGCATTTTCCTGTGGCTTTACCCGATGCCTTAATGGTTTTTCTATTGTTAGTCCGGTCCATATAACCGCTTAGGCTAATCAGACTGGGAGGCCGGAAGAATCACTGTAAATGTGGCACCCTTGCCAGGACTCGAACTTGCGAATATGTGTCCACCATGATTCTCTACAATCTTCTTGCACATAGCCAGACCGATACCAGTGCCCTGATACTCCGACTTTGAATGTAGCCGCTGAAAAATATCAAATATCTGAAGGGCGTGATTTTGGCTGAATCCGATGCCGTTGTCGATAAAATAAAGACAACAATATTTCCTGGATACTTTAAGGTGTGGAAACTCCGACAGCAATTCCTTATCTCTCATCATAAATCGAATAGCCAGGCAGTTGGCCATGCCGGGGCGCGCAAACTTGAGCGCATTGGAAACAAGATTACTAAACAGCTGCCCCATTTGCAGTGGGATGGATTCTATTACCGGAAGGGTATCGCTCTCGATGACACAGTTTTTTTGATCGATCAACAATTCAAAATCATTCTTGATTTCTTCCAGCACAATATTGAGATCAACTTTCTGAAATTCATAACTTGATTTTGACAACTGTGAAAAGGCAAGCACATCGCGTATAAGCGAGAGCATCCGTTTGCTGGAAATGTCAATTTTACTTAAATAGGTTTTCGCACGAGGATCGATGTTGTCGCCAAGGATATTGGTCAGGATCTCTATAAATGTACTGATCTTTCGAGCGGGTTCCTGCAGGTCATGCGAGGTTATGTAAGCAAACTGCGACAATTCCGCATTCGTTCTTCGCAAGGTTTCTGTCCGTTCCTTTACCACTTCCTCTATCTGATGCCTTGCCAACACCTGAGGGGTAACATCAATACTAATTGCCAACACGCCAAGAATATCGCCATTTGCATTCTTATGAGGCTGATAAACAAAATTCTGATAAACCGTTTCGAATTTTCCATTCCGGAACAAAACCACAGATGCTTCGTTGGCTTCAAAAGAATCGCCGGTCCGATAAACATTATCGAGAGCCGC
>CAMLER010000391.1 GCA_946478915.1 uncultured Chryseolinea sp. | reverse complement strand
GATATGAACGCATCCTCGCAAACAATGAACGCAGGATTCAGTCAATAATGCAATCGGCCCCTGTGATGATCGTAGAGCTTGATATCGCAGGCAACATCATTTATGTCAATCAATTTGGTTTAGCGCTGTTGGGTTATTCAGATCTTTCCTCAGTAATTCATTTGAATTGGTTTGAAAATTTCCTGTCACCATCGGAGGCTCATCAGCGTAAAGCATTACATGAAGCAATACTTCACAACAAATATGTTGAACCGAATTCAAGCAATTCAATCCGAACGCGACAAGGCACCTATAAGCACTTGAACTGGGTTAATTTTCTTAATTATGATGATCAAGGGGTAATTGTTGGAACGACGTCTATAGGTACCGATATGACTACCGAAGACAGCGCCAACCGATTGGTTACTCAGTTAAAGGAACAACTTGAAAAAGAGATGATTGATTATTCTCTTTTCAATAAGAGTGAATTTGCTCCTGAAATAATAGGCTCAAGCAGAGCAATGCAGTACCCACTTCAGAAAGCAAAGCAGGTAGCGACGACCCACGCTCCTGTCTTAATTCAGGGTGAGACAGGTGTTGGAAAGGATCTGCTGGCGGAACTGATATATAGAAATAGCTCACGAAGCGCTGCTGCCTTTGTGAAAGTAAACTGCGGAGCTTTACCAAAAGAGCTGATTGAGGATGAACTTTTTGGTCATGAAAAAGGAGCTTTTACTTCAGCGATTCAATCACGGAAAGGACGATTTGAATTAGCTGACGGAGGAACCATTTTTCTTGATGAGATCGGTGAATTGCCGCTGGAAATGCAGCCCAAATTGCTCCGCGTTTTGCAAACCGGTGAATTCGAGAGACTCGGAGGTCAAAAAACATTGAAAGTAAATGTGCGTATTATCGCTGCAACTAATCGGGATTTGGATTCCGAGGTTCAACACGGACGATTCCGAGCGGATCTTTTTTATCGCTTAAATGTTTTTCCGATTACCATACCGGCTTTGCGACATCACAAGGAGGATTTGCCAATGTTGATTAGTTATTTCATTGCACAAGAATGTAAGAAGTACGGCAAGGAAGTAGATGGGATTTCGAAATCGGATTTTCAGAAGCTCTTAGACTATCCGTGGCCGGGAAATATACGCGAGTTAAAGAACGTCATTGAAAGATCCGTTATTTCTTCCATAGGGTCGACAAGACGGATGGATTGGTTTTTGTCTAATACAGATCAAGAGGAATCATCTGCGCATACGTTGGAAGAGGTGGAACGCCGCCACATATCGAAGGTGCTCGAAGGATGTCATTGGAAAATAAACGGTACCGACGGTGCTGCAGAAATTCTGCATATGCATCCAAACACCTTGAGGTCGAAAATGAAAAAGCTCGGACTTTTCCGTCCCCACCTTCCTGTTTCAACATTGGCTCTCGCCGTTGTCAACATAACGTTTGTGTGAGTTCACTCACGACATTTCGTGATGTTATCGAAATTTGCTATACTGGTTGATACAGTCCAACATCCCCGGCTGATATTCTAATCGTAAATTTTCTCCTTTTTTGGATTTTGCAGGAGGTTAATAATAGCATTTCTCTTTGGCATAAACATTGAAACATTCGTTGCTCAATCCAAAATCACCAGTGGAAAAGGAGGGAGTTTATTTTTTCAAAGTTTCAGGGATTGTTAATCCATGTAAGCAAACTGAATTCCAGCAAACCGTAAATTTTATTTTTGATCATCTTCCAGACTCTTGTTTCAGCTGGAATCTGGCTTCGGATGTTTTCCAAGCTGACTTGTACCACATTTATTGTTTGTGGACCTCACGAAAATCATTGATCGCCTTTCGGTCTGGCAATGAATTTCAGCTATTGAAAAGTGGGTTTGATGATCTGGGAATATATCGTGAATCTATTGGAGGAATAAAGGATAACAGGAATGTTTTCGGCGATTCAGCCCACGGGCTGGGCCACACTCGATATGGATCTGGTAAGTATAGTCAAAAAAATGATTGATCCTCATGTCTAACTGCGATGGTCGGCTTAGGTAGTCTTGAGCTACAGAAACGATTGATCAATTCACGAAATGTCTATGCGCATGTATTTTATTTTGTAATCAACTATTTCTATTATGAAAACGGGTTTATTCATTGTCACCCTCGCCTTGTTGGTCATTGCATGTCAGCCAGATGGCCCAGAGTATGCGGAGGATACTGACATTGTCGTTACTTCCTATGACGAAGGTTACGACTTCACTGCGGTACAAACCTTCGCCATGCCTGATCAAATCGTTGTTGATGTAAAAATCGATGATGGTGATACAACTTATGTATACATGGCAGATGTATTTGCCACACCGATACTGCAAACCATACAAGAGAATATGGAGAATTTTGGGTACATGCAGGTGGGGGTAGGTGAGAATCCTGACTTGTTGTTGACACCAGCGGCGTACACATCGACCACATATTTCTATAGCTACTGGTACGACTGGTGGTATGGCGGATATTGGGGAGGAGGATGGGGCTGGTATTATCCACCTTATTACACCGTTACCAGCTTTACCACGGGTACGATGGTGATGGTGCTTGCTGATCCAAATCAAGCAAGTGAAAGCCCGATCAATCGGTCGCCGACGCTATGGCTATCGGTGGCAAATGGTCTGTTGTCAGGAGATAATGACATCGGACGTGTGACAGAAGCGATCAATCAGGCTTTTATTCAATCCCAATACTTGAAAACGAATTAATTGTTTGATATGAAAAAGATCCTATTACCCATCTTTTTAGGATTGTCCACAGTGCAGATATGTGCACAGAGCAATTTTTCAGTGACCTATCCAGTCTCGTTGCCTGCAGGTGATCTAAAGGATTTCGTCTATAAGGGCAGCTTTCGAGGAATTGCACTTGACTATCGTTATTCTATAAAATCAACAATGGCTGTGGGTGCTAGTGCTGCATGGCAGTCATTCTATGACGAGAGATCGGCTGACACTTATACGGTTGAAAATATATCCCTGCACGGAAAGCAATACAGGTACAGCGATAATGTACCCATGGTGGCCACTGCGACATATTTTATGGCACCAAATGAAGCATTCAAACCTTATGCAACGGTAGGGGTGGGTGCGATGTACACAAGAAGAAATACCGATATGAATATCTATAGGATAAAGCAGGAGGCATGGAATTTTACCCTACAGCCCGAAATAGGAGTTCAAATTCATAGCGGTGAACTGATGGGTATTGTGCTTTCTGGAAAATACACTCATGGGTTCCAGGGGGGCAGCGAATTGCATGAGCCACAACGATTTTTTTCGCTGCACATAGGGTTATGCTTTTTCTGACCGTTGATACATAGAGTTATTGATTGATTCAAAATTTATATCGCAACCCTGAAACAAAGCCGTAGTCGACGTTTGGCTCATCTGTCGCCGGTGCACGACTGTCGTAATTGTGATAAAACTGTAGGCTGACGGAGAAATCAGTTATGATTTCATAATCCAGCGTAATATCTCCGTCAAGTCGTATGCGACTTGCATCTTTCAAACCTACGAACATAGATTCATAAAATGAGAGCGTTATGTTCGGTTTTGTAAATGAGTAGAGATCATAGTTTACCTGAACCATTGCTTCTGTGGTATTTATTTCAGCATCTTCTTCGTTATGCTCCTGGTTCACTGCGACGCCTCCAATTGTTGAAGCCTGCTGATGTTGGCTTATCAAAAACTGCCTTCCAATTCCCAACGCCTGCTGCCACCTTCGTTCCAGTCCAAGCTCAAGGTTGCGTTGGTACTTTAGGATCACAATGCCTTCCCACAATGGCGCAAAGGTGTGGGTATGACTTACTGAAAGATTTGCTCTTTCGGTGTCGGCTTGCAAACTGTCGGAGGTAATTATCATGTCGCCATTGATTTGCGTGATACCTTTATTCGTATTGTATTTTGCGAGACCATCCAGATTTAATCGTCCAATCTCGCTTGATTTGGTATAGGTATATCCGGCAGAAAAATTACCGGTAAGCCGACTCTTTAATGTTTTGCCGTAAAACACAAGGTCAGCTATATTTTCTATTGCAAGTTCCTCTGTCGAGCTTCCTGTGTTGAGCAAAACCATTCCCGGACTTGCACTTCGTGTGAGGTATCCCTGCAATTCGTCACCATTGACCGTCTCCAATCGAAAGCTGCGAGAGGTGGCGTTGATGGACTCAATCTTATTGTTCTTAACAGTCACAATCCCTATACCGTCGGCATCAAATTCAAGGCGACCCAACCGGATATTTAATAACTCACCCACCACCTTACTGGCATTGTAGAAGTATAAAGTGTCCTTTGGTTGGGAATAGGAGGGAGGTGTCGTAAGAAATTGACACGATGCTATAAAGCATAAGCCGCGAAATAGTATTCCCGATTGAGAGAACCATCGATAAAAATGTCGCGGTCTTACACATAAACTTCTCATGTTAAAGATAAGTTGTTTAAAGAAACCTGGTGAGTTGGATTTGACCGGGATGTTTCTTGGCCGGGCCTTATTGTTAAGACTGTCATGTTAAATGTAGTGCCTGACCCAATCCTATGCTAGACGGATGCGTCTATAACCTTCGTTGTGAGGCGTCCGATTATCCATGCTGCCTTTTTAGGTCTGGACGTTACCGTCTATAGTTCTCGGGCAAATGCGGGTAGATTGACAGAGTGAAGGTGAAAACCTCAATAAAATTGATGCTGCGAAAGTGTTATGACGTCAAACACACGAATGTGATCTCTTTCCCTAAACTGGGTAATCGTACAGTAAATGCGACACGGTCCACTTTGAACTGGAAGTGGTTAGTTTGGACAATCATCCAATTGCTATTCCTTAATGCACCGGAGGTTTTTGGCCAGACTGAAATGGATCAAAAAGATTCCACGTGTATTCAAAAAGATTTGCCAGAAGTCATCCGACGCGCGCGAAGCAAAGAACCAAAGGTTAGCACCAAGACGGGATCTTTCTTGCTCATACCTATTATCGGCTCAAACCCGGCAACGGGGTTTATGGTGGGCATTGGCGGCCAGTATGGTTTTAAAATGTCAGGTGACGTTACACGTTTTTCAATGTTATCAGGGAGTATTCAGTTTACATCGAAAAATCAGAAAATCTTTTTATTAAAGAATAATATCTATACCAAGAACAACAATATTTTCTTCACGGGTGACTGGCGATACCTCATATATTCACAACCAACCTATGGATTGGGTACAGATGCACCAGAAGGGGGAGTTCTTGATTATCAATATAGTCTTGGTGGTGCGGAAACATCTATTGATTCACTAGCCCAACCGTTGAACTATAGATTTCTCAGGTTTTATCAGTCGGCTTCATTCCGGATCTTGAGACGTCACGAGGGATTCTATTTGGGTATAGGGTA
>CAMLER010000390.1 GCA_946478915.1 uncultured Chryseolinea sp. | reverse complement strand
AGCTTTTTGTGGGCCCAGCTGGGCACGATCCAGCGACCCCTTGATTATGAGTCAAGTGCTCTAACCAGCTGAGCTATGGGCCCTATTAAAAGGAAGGCGCAATTTTACATATTTAATATTAAAACACAATCAATTCTTTCAAGACCTTGCATAACACCACCAGCACCGAAAAGATGGATCACTTAACTACCGGAACTATTAACGGATAACTATTAACGGATAACTATATTTGCCCTTTAATTCAAACCAAACTTCCGTGCGGACTGACCCTTCTATTAAAAATCTAATCTTTGACCTTGGTGGTGTAATCCTTGACCTGTCAGTAGAGTCGACGCTCAAGTCTTTTGCTGACGTGTCTGGAATCGAACCCGCCAGGATCAAACACCTATTTGTCAATTCGACCGGTTTCGACTCTTATGAAAAAGGAGAATTAACGGATTCCGAATTCCGCGATTTCGTACGAAAACTCTATAAAATTGACGCTTCTGATGATGTGCTGGATACCTGCTGGAATGCCATGCTTGTCAATATTCCAGTAGAAAAATTGCACCTGCTGGAAAGACTGAAGGAAACCCATAACGTTTTCCTGCTGAGCAACACCAGCCATATCCATGTTAACTATATCAATGACTTCATCATCAAACGGGTCACTAAAAAATCGTTGGATGATTTTTTCCACCGATCATTCTACTCATATAGAATGAAAATGCGCAAACCTGATGCTGAGATTTTTCAGCAAGTTCTGGACGAAGCAAGACTCAATCCTCACGAAACTTTATTTCTCGACGATAATCAGGCTAACGTTGATGGTGCATCCATGCTCGGAATAAAGACCGTGCACGTTGTAAATCCCAATATGATCTTCGACTATTTTTCATGAACAGCGATCAAAAAAGAGTTCTTCTTCAAGTCGGACTATTCATTGCCACTTTTATCACTACCACGATTGCCGGAGCTGAATGGTCGTTTGGGCGTTCCATCCTGATGCCGGATTACACGTGGCAGGATTTTTTCAGCGGATTCCAATTTTCTATTCCTTTCTTATTGTTTCTCACATGTCATGAATTCGGGCATTACTTTACTGCGCGTTTTCATAAGATTAAGGTTACGTTGCCGTACTATCTCCCGGTCCCGACTTTCTTAATTCCAAATCCTATCGGCACCCTTGGAGCTGTTATCAGGATTAAAGAACGGATCTATTCCAAAACACAAAACTTCGATATTGGCCTATCCGGCCCGTTGGCGGGCTTTATAGTTGGGCTGGCGACTCTATTTTATGGGTTCACGCACCTTCCTGAGCCGGAGTATATTTTCCAATTCCATCCGGAGTATGAACAATATGGATTGAATTATGCCGATCACGTTTACGAAAATCAAAAGGAAAACACCATGGATCTCACGATTGGTAAGAACCTGATCTTCCTTTTCTTCGAAAATTATGTGGCAGACCCTGAACGCGTGCCCAATCCACACGAGATTATGCACTACCCCGTAATTTTTGCGGGCTTTCTAGCGCTTGTTTTCACCTTCCTGAATTTGTTTCCAGTAGGACAACTCGATGGCGGACGTGTAATTTATGGATTGTTCGGATATCGGATTCACCGAATTATTGCCAGTGTGTTTTTTGTTGGCTTACTAATTTACTCGGGCTTAGGTTTGGTGACTCCAAACACTCCAAACTTGATTTGGGTGATCCCCATTTCAATCGGCTTTCTTTATGTGGCGCTTACGGGGTTGGGATTGTCTCAACGCGATACGCTCATGTATTCCCTTGTGATCTTCGCTTTGCTGTTTGCATTATCATGGCAATATCCGGAACTCAAAGGTTATTCTGGCTGGCTTGTCTTTATTCTTATCATCGGCAGGTTTGTCGGGGTTCGGCATCCGCCGACACAAATCGAGGAACCGTTGGATTCAAAGAGAATCTTCCTGGGATGGCTAACGCTGATCATCTTTATTCTTTGCTTTGCGCCTGCACCGCTCAACATAACATTAACGACGGGAGAACCTTAATTGGTTATTCGTTAATCGTTATCCGTTAATTGTTATCCGTTAATTGTTATCCGTACCGATAGCAATCGGTATCCGTGGAAGTTATTACAGTTGGAGATCAGGCGCACACCCACTCCCGCCGTCCCACACCCACGAATAACGAATAACGGATAACGGATAACCAATCAAGGTTCCAATCTCCGCAGTTTCCATTTGCCAGGAACCGTTTGCGTTTGCTGAACCGGCTCCTTCACCTGCGATCCATTTCCATTCATCAACGTGGTGGCTATAGCTGCGGAAATCCACTCTCCGTTTTCGTCAGCCGACGCTAGCAACTCCGGGCGAAAATGATTTTCAACAAAACGTGTATCAAAATTTCCCGATCTAAAAGCATCGTGCTCCATCACAAATCGACAAAATGCTAATGTGGTTTCAAGTCCAGTTATTTCGTATTCGTCAATTGCGCGAATCATCTTATTAATGGCCGCGTCCCGGGTCTCTGCATGGCATATCAGCTTTGCAATCATAGGATCGTAATAAAAAGGTATTTCCATACCTTGTTCAAACCCATCGTCTACACGCACACCATGTCCCTGAGGTCTCGCATAGGTCTTAAGGGTTCCGATGTCAGGTAGGAAATTGTTCGCGGGATCCTCCGCATAAATCCTCACCTCAATGGCATGCCCGCGAATGGAAAGTTGATCCTGTTGGAAAGGAATAGATTCTCCTTCGGCAATTTTTATCTGTAGCTGTACAAGATCCAGCCCTGCAATTTGTTCCGTTACCGGATGCTCAACCTGCAACCTTGTATTCATTTCGAGGAAATAAAAATTCAGGTTCTCATCCATAATGAACTCGACTGTTCCTGCATTATAATATCCACACGATCTTGCAACATTGATTGCAGCATTTCCCATCGCGTTTCTGATTTCCGGGGTAAGTATCGCTGAGGGCGCTTCTTCCACTACTTTTTGATGCCTCCGTTGTATGGAGCATTCGCGTTCGAACAGGTGTACAATATTGCCCTGCTTGTCACCCAACACCTGGAATTCGATATGTCGTGGCTTGGTAATGTACTTTTCAATAAACACAGATCCGTCGCCGAATGCTGAAGTAGCTTCACTCACCGCGCGTTCCATCTGTTCTTCAAATTGCGCTTCATCATCTACTATCCGCATGCCTTTGCCACCACCTCCCGCGCTCGCTTTGATCAGGATGGGATAGCCCACCTCAGCACCAATTTTCTTGGCCTTGCCTATGTCGGAAATGGGTTCCGAGGTACCAGGAACCAGTGGTACATTAAATTTTGCAACGGCTGCCTTAGCCGCAAGTTTGCTACCCATTAGTTCAATAGACTTCGCCGAGGGCCCGATAAATATCAATCCTTCGTCTTCAACTCTTTTCGCAAACGATTCTTTTTCTGATAGAAATCCGTAGCCGGGATGTATGGCGTCGGCACCCGATTGCTTTGCCGCAGTAATGATGTTATCGATTTTCAAATAGGATTCCGATGACGGCGAAGGCCCAATAAAAAATGCTTCGTCAGCGTATCGAACGTGCAATGCGTTACGGTCAGCCTGGCTGTATACCGCAACCGTTTTAATTCCCATTTCTCGGGCGCTGCGCATGATACGCAAGGCAATTTCCCCACGGTTGGCAACCAGGATCTTTTTAATTTTTGACATGTCTCAGCGGTGATTGAATGCCGTAATTTATGGCTCTTTAAAGGTTCGAAATCATCAAATTACGGTTTTTTCCTTATTTTTGCAGGAATTTAACAACCAATACCGCAATGGTAGATCTATTTGAAAAGCTAAGAATGGAAGCGGGCCCGCTTGCCAAGTACTCACATCTCCCCGACGATTATTTCTTTTTTCCTAAGCTCGAGGGAGAAATCGGTCCACGAATGAATTTTAATGGAAGGGAAGTATTGAATTGGAGTCTGAACAATTACCTGGGACTGGCAAACCATCCTGAGGTACGGAAAGCAGACGCGGATGCCGCAGCACAATACGGATTGGGTCTACCCATGGGAGCGCGAATGATGTCCGGTAATTCGGTTAAACATCTTGAATTTGAAAAACAGCTGGCTGAATTCGTGATGAAAGAAGATGTCATGCTGCTTAACTTCGGATATCAGGGCGTTGTCTCCATCATTGATGCGCTGGTTGACCGGAAGGATGTCATTGTATACGATGCAGAATCCCACGCTTGTATAATCGATGGAGTTCGTTTGCATATGGGCAAACGCTTTGTATATACGCACAATGACATGGACAGCCTTGAAAAACAACTTCAGCGGGCCACTAAACTAGCGGACGAAACTGGAGGTGGTATTTTGGTGATTACCGAAGGAGTATTCGGTATGTCGGGAAAGCAAGGCGATTTAAAAGGTGTGGTTGCCCTCAAGAAAAAATATAATTTCAGACTTTTTGTGGACGATGCTCACGGATTTGGCACTATGGGTAAGACAGGTGCTGGAACAGGCGAGGAGCAAGGTGTCCAGGATGATATTGATTTATACTTCTCAACGTTTGCTAAATCCATGGCCAGCATTGGTGCGTTTGTGGCCGGTAGCAAAAAGATACTGAAGTACCTTCGGTACAGCGTGCGTTCGCAAATCTACGCGAAAAGTCTCCCAATGGCATTGGTGATCGGAGGTATGAAACGGCTGGAACTTCTCAAGACCAAGCCTGAGCTCAAGGCGAATCTCTGGAAAGTTGTGAAGGCCATGCAGGATGGATTGAGAGAACGCGGTTTTAATATTGGAAACACAAATTCGCCAGTAACTCCCGTGCTTTTCAAAGGTGGAGTGGGAGAGGCCGCCAATATGTCGATGGACTTGCGTGAGAACTTCAATATTTTTTGTTCTGTCGTCATCTATCCTGTTGTTCCTAAGGATGTTATCATGTTTAGAATCATCCCGACTGCAGCTCATTCGATAGAGGACGTTGAAATGACGCTTACTGCTTTTTCGAGGCTGAAAGAGAAGCTCGATAGTGGATTTTACAAGGAGGAAGTGTTGGTGTCTGTGACCAAGGGAATTTAAAAAAAACCGCTTTTTGGGTTGTTTTTAAAGGTATTTATTTAAATTGGCGTAAGAAACTAAATTTTCAATCTTTAAAATCTAATAAAAATGCAAAAATTTGAAGAGCTCAAAAGTCTCATAGCTTCACTTGAAGGCGATGCTGACAAGTTTTATAATAAGGGCAATAGCGCTGCCGGTACCCGCGTAAGAAAGGGTATGCAAGACCTTAAGAATCTCGCTCAAGCTATTCGTGCAGAGGTTCAAGAGATAAAAAATAAGGCTTAAAACCCTTAAAAAATTTGAGTTCAAATTAAGGGATAATCAATTATCCCTTATTTTTTACGCCCATAGCTAAGCTGTTGATT
>CAMLER010000389.1 GCA_946478915.1 uncultured Chryseolinea sp. | reverse complement strand
AACCATTTAGTTAGCGCTTCTGCCAGAAATCCGCTCGCAATTTCTATCAGCCATCCCAACCTGACCGTTGTTAAAGGCGACGTGCTTGACCATTCAGCCGTGGACGACGCAACGCCAGGGCACGACGCAGCAGTCTGCATACTCGGTGCGGGCAGCCATGGCAAAGTCAGAGCGGTGGGCACGCAAAACATTATTTCTGCTATGGAGAAGTCGGGCGTTCAAAGACTTATATGTCAATCAACGCTTGGTGCGGGCGACAGCCGCCCTAATCTGAATTTCTTTTGGAAATATATCATGTTCGGGATGCTATTGCGCAAAGCATATGCAGATCATGAACTGCAGGAGAAATATATTTTCCGAAGCTCTCTTCAGTGGACGATTGTCAGACCAGCTGCGTTCACGGATGGGACCAGAACAGGAAGCTACAGACACGGGTTCGGCCCCAATGCAAAGCATTTGACGCTCAAAATTTCACGCGCAGATGTAGCTGATTTTCTGTTGAAGCAGTTGTCCGACACTACTTACCTCAAAAAAGCACCGGGCCTATCGTACTAATAATATTCTAAACCGACTTAGGAATTGCAGCAAGTGTCTGTCCCTTACTTACACTAAGGGCGTATCAACGTTCCATCTTTTTTTCGCACCTGCCAGTTTGATTTTGTGGTGATGGGATATTTTGCTGCAGCCTTTTCATTTATGTCCACACCGATGCCTGGAACTTCATTAACGGACATATATCCGTTTTTCATGGTGGGGCATCCTGAAAAAACTTCAAGCATTTTGTCAGAAAAAGAGACCGCTTCCTGTATTCCAAAATTCCATACAGCCAGATCGATGTGTGCATGTGCGGAATGCCCGACCGGAGAAACATCGCCCGGGCCATGGAAAGCAGTTCGAATATTGAACCATTCGCCAAGACGCGCAATTTTCATCGCAGGCGTTATACCTCCGATTTGAGAAACGTGCACGCGTATAAAGTCAAACCATTGGTTAACCATTGGCATTTTAAACTCATTGATATTGTTGAATAATTCACCCATAGCGATCGGAACAGAGGTTGTAGCACGCAGTTGCTTGAACCATTCCATATTCTCAGGTGAAAATGGATCTTCGATAAAAAATGGATCATATTCTTCGAGACTTTTGATCATGTTAATCGCATCCATGGGTTGAACGCGTTCATGAATATCGTGAAGCAACTCCACCTCTTCCCCACAACGCTTGCGGACCACGTCGAACATTTTAGGGACGGATTTTAAGTAAAGTTTCTCATTCATGTAATTATCAGAGGGCATACCAAAGCCTGCTTGCTTAAAATCGGGTTGAGCTTCAGAACCTGCGGCCCCAACTGCCCCATACCCACCCTGTTGTATTCTGACGTACTTGAAACCATCCGCCATAATCTTTTGCGCATGGTCTGCAACGGCTTCGGGCGTGTTTCCACTCGCGTGCGTATAACATGGTATGGCAAATCGTGATTTTCCTCCGAGCAGCTGGTAGACAGGCATATTCGCGCGTTTTCCTTTAATATCCCATAGCGCCTGGTCGAGACCGCTCAGCGCATTATTTAGCACAGGCCCGTTTCGCCAATATGAACTTACATAAGCCGCATTCCACATGTCCTCGATATTGTCAACGTCTCTTCCCACGCAGAACTCGTTGAGGTAACTGTCAATGGCGGTGACTACAGCGAAAGCCCTTTGCGTGAAAGTCGCACAGCCCAGGCCATACAAACCCGGCTCTGTCGTTTCCACTTTTACAACGATTAGGTTAGAACCTTGCGGAGCGGTTGCAATAGCCTTTACACTTTTTATTTTTACGGGGGGAAGTCCCTTAGCGTAAGCGGGTGTAACATGGTTTTCTGCGCGTGCTTCCGAACTTCCAAGCAATCCCAGCATACCGACTCCCATTATTTTCAAAGTATCCCGGCGACTGGATTGAAAATGTTTCGTTGCTTTCATATGTGTCTTGATTTAGGTTTAAAGAAAAGGCGAATGGTTCCTTAAATTTGGATGAAAATATCAGGAATCCTAAATCCGGCCCAACCAGAAAAGTACTGAAGCCAGTTCGCGAATAGATGGTGAATCATGTGAATGGAAAAATAACCATTTGGGAAGGTGTTGATATCTGAGCTTTAAGACCGCTGATCTATAAAAATCTGGCTGAAACTGCAGGGGATTTTCACTAAGTTACAAGGCAAATCGATAGCATATGAAGAAGGTAACCTACATTGTTATAGCCCTGATGGTTATTGGCATTGTCGCTTTTATAGCATTCCAACTACTATCACCTAAAAGCCCAAAGGACGTTGTGACCCACAGCAGCAACGGAATCGATTTGAAGGTAGAATATAGCCGGCCGTATAAAAAAGGAAGGACCATTTTCGGAGATGTTTCAGATCAGCCATTGCTTTTATTCGGACAATACTGGCGGCTGGGTGCCAATGCATCGACAGACATCACCTTTAGTAGGAATGTATTGTTTGGAGGAAAAGCGGTGGCAGCCGGTACCTATCGCATGTACGCGGTTCCGGGCGCCGAATCATTTGAGATCGCGCTCAATGCTGAACCCGGTATCTCAGCAGCACATAACGAGCCCGATTATTCGAAGGATGTTGCAAAAATTGACGTGCCTGTGCAAACATCCGAAGAAACCGAACAACTCACGATCTCATTTAGCGATAGTGCAGCCGCAGTCAATATGGATATCAGATGGGACAAAATTCTTTTGCGCATTCCGATTCTACCACAGTGATCCCACACGTAACCAACAAAAAATGGGAAAGCTAGGACTCAGTGGTTCCTGAACGCTGCTTATTTCAAGGCACACTGTTATATTAGCGCTGAATATCAATGATCAAAAATTACCTGAAGATCGCCCTTCGCTTCATGTCCAGGCAGAGGGGCTTTTCGATCATCAACATCGCCGGGCTTACTATTGGCGTAACGTGTAGCCTGCTCATTATACTTTACATTCACGACGAACTTACCTACGACAAATTTCATTCTGATTCCGAACGAATTCATCGCCTTGGGGTGAAAGGCGTCTTAGAGGGAAAAAAATTTACTTCAGCCCAAACCGGTGTTCTCGTGGCCCAAGGTATCGCCGACGATATTCCGGAAATTGAAAGTAGTCTTCGTATGGCAAGCTGGAAGACATTTCCCGTGCGATACGAAGAAAAGTCGTTTACCGAACCCCAGCTGTTGCTCGCCGATCCAAACTTCTTCCGCTTCTTCAATTTTAAACTTATCGAAGGACATCCGGATAGTGTTTTGCTTGGCGAAAGAAAACTCGTGCTTAGCGAGTCAGCGGCAAAACGCTATTTTGGTTACAAAGGTCAGGGTGACAAAACACCCTTAGGAAAAACACTGAACCTGGCGCAAGGATACACCGCACAAGTAGCAGGGATTGCTGAAGATCCGCCGCTAAATTCGCACTTTCATTTCAGTCTTATCCTTTCACTGTCATCTTACACCAGTAGTGATCCCGGTGACTACATGTCAAGTACCGTATACACCTACCTGAAACTGAAGCCGGGCAAAAGTGTAGATGATATCTCCACCAGATTAAACTCAATACTTGAGTACAAAATCGGCGCAGAACTTGAACAACACAACAATACAACTTTAGCTCATTTCAAAGCACAAGGTAATGACATCGCTTTTTTCACCCAACCACTCGTCGACATTCACCTCAAGTCACAACTTCCCGACGAACTCGAACCCAATAGCGACATTCAATATTTATATACTTTCGGATTCATCGCATTGTTCATTACGGTGCTGGCATGTATCAACTTTATGAACTTATCGACAGCGCGGTCAGCTAGCCGTGCAAAGGAGGTTGGGATCAGGAAAACTGTCGGCGCACCGCATGACCGTCTTATCTTTCAGTTTTTGCTGGAGTCATACTTATACATTTTTATCGCGGTAGCGATTTCGGCCCTGCTTGTTATCGCAATACTTCCAGTTTTCAATTTCTTTACAGGGAAGCAAATTCAGTTTGATGTATTTTTTAGTCCACTTTTTCTTGCTATCGCGATCATTTGTATTTTATTTTCCGGCCTCCTCGCAGGCAGTTACCCTGCATTCTATCTTGCACATTTTAGTCCAGCGGAAGTTTTAAAAGGCAAGTTAAGAGAGCAGCTTCGAAGTTATGGAATTCGAAACGGGCTGGTCATTTTCCAGTTCTTTATTTCTACAGTTTTGATCATCTCCACGCTAGTGGTCTATCTTCAAATTCGGTACATCCAGCGCGCTAATGTTGGCTTTGAAAAAGACAACATTGTCAACCTCCTGCATACACGCAATTTAGGTAGCAATGGCAAAGCATTCAAAGAGGAACTCTTGAAACAAATGGAGATTACTTCAGCCAGCTATGTCAACAGGCTTCCCCCTAATGTAGATTGGCAATCTCTTTTCAGCACGCCGGACAATGGTAAGGAATATTTGCTAAGTGTTTATGAGATGGATTATGATCACCAGGAAACGATGCGCTACGAAATTGTACAGGGTCGCTTTTTCTCTGAAAACAATCCAGCTGATTCAAATGCCATAATCCTGAACGAAACTGCAGCGAAAAAGCTAGGGATCACATTTCTGCAGGGCAGGAAGCTCATCAGTCATTATGACGAGCCAAAACGGGAACGCGAAGTTATTGGCATAATTAAAGATTTCAACTTTCAATCGCTGAGAGAACCGATCCAGCCACTGGCTATAGTGCTGGGCAGGCAACCCAACTGGGAAATAGCCATTCGACTCACTCCTGGAAAAACATCAGAAAAAATTGCCTTGATACAATCGCTTTGGACAAAATATGCTAACAAAGCGCCTTTTGAATACACATTGCTGGAAGAGAACTTCGCAGCAAAGCATCGAACAGAAAAACGCGTTGGATTTATCTTTTTGTTATTTACTTCATTGGCAATTTTTATTGCATGTCTCGGGTTGTTTGGGCTGGCAACCTTTGCAGCCGAGCAGCGAACCAAAGAAATCGGTATACGAAAGGTAGTAGGTGCAAGCGTACGCGATATTGTCGTGATGATCAATCGGGACTTTATGAGGCTAGTGGGTATTGCCAATCTCGTTGCATGGCCGGTCGCTGTATGGCTGATGTACAAATGGCTGGGCACGTTCGCGTTTCGTATAGCCTTTCCGTGGTGGGTATTGGTGGCAGCAGGCGCCATTACAATGCTGATCGCGTTTTTATCGATCAGTCTGCAGGCGCTTCGCGCTGCCAGGGGGAATCCGGTCAAGTCGCTGAGAGCGGAGTGAATTAATCTGTGATCGGTCCGCTCTCGGTACTGACGGTAGAGAGAATGGGATGGGGACAGGAATAGGGAACAAGGACTAGAATACTCATCACGCGGACCAACAATTAACGATTGTCGAGTAGCCAAGGGGAGTTTCACCCCAAGGCGCTCACAGAACCGTACGTGAT
>CAMLER010000388.1 GCA_946478915.1 uncultured Chryseolinea sp. | reverse complement strand
GTTTATACGTAACCCCTAAACCTTCTGGTTCGGCAGAGGTGAAAACACTTGTGATGTAGTAATAACGATTTTCATAAGGAACAAAAAAATCGATGCTTACTTCCGCCTTACCCGATTCGGTGAACAGTGTTGTATATTCTGAAATCTTAAGCACACTAAATCGAATAGCCAGTCCGCGATCAGCGGAATATAGTCCTGAATTTTTCAACAAATCTTCGATCTCCGTCATACCGGGTTTTTCGAAAACAACAAATCTAGGACGGTTACCCAATCCGGTTTGTACAACGCCTAAGCTTTTATTGTCTCTTCGTGCATCGAAAACCTCTGAAATAGAAAATGTAATTTCATCGGCGTTAAGCAGATAGTCGTCCAGCGACATAACGTAGAGTTTCTGAGCATGTGCACTGAAAAATGTGACAAAAAAAAGGATAGCAAGCAATGCTATCCCACGGTTTTGGCTGCGGCAATTCATAGCGGTTAGGGTTGAAAGTGGTGTGGATTTAAGGATCCACGTTAACTATAGAACAATTGCTTAAATCTAGGCGAGCCGCATGCGCCGCAACAATGACGGATGTTCTGAAAGTTGAAGAGTTAAATCATCGGAGTCAATTCCGTTTTGGAATTTTTTCCCAAAACCGCTACAGCTGTTTCATTATTGACAAAAATACAGGCTGCTAAAGGCAAGTGAAGTGCGAATCACTCTATTTCACAAAGGAGATATCGCGAGTTGTCCGTTAGTACAAAACAATCGCAGCGTGCGAGAATTTATTCTGAATGATTACCCGAGACGAATTAGAAGATCATTCTATAAACGATGTAGAGTTTATAGGCATTTGTATTCAATGCAGCAACAACGAATGCGAATGCAATCAGTGTTTTATCAGCAATTTGGCGACAGAGATTCATAAAGGTTATGGTTTTATGAAACATGATACCCGATAATAATTAGCTAATACAATGCCTAAAAATAGTAGTGCTTATACGGGATGTAAATGATAAAGGTTATGTGTTGCGAAGAGTTAGATCATCGATGATGATTTCTTTTTGGAATTTTTTCCCAGATCTGTAAAGATTTTGGTCGGTCACCTGAACGGATAACGCTTGATCATCCATTGTCGTATTCTGAGGGTTCTAAGAAAAGGGTAAAAGGAATCGGGTATAAGGTCTAAGGTATAAGGTATAAGGTCGGCAATGTCTATCCGCGAAAATGCGGCCCATCAACGATTAACGGACAACGGATAACGGCTTTCGTCAATTTACTCACTCCGACCTTAAACTATTTGCTGGATTGGCAAGCGCTGCACGAAGCGCCTGATAGCTAACGGTAGACAGTGCGATGACCATCGACAGAATTCCAGCCAAAACGAAAATATCCCATCCTATTGAAATTTTGTATTCGTAATCCGCTAGCCATTGTTGCATCACATACCACGCCAACGGAATAGCCAGTATAAGTGAAATGAAAATCAGTTTCATAAAATGACTTGTTAGGAGACGGAAGATGTTTTCAAGCGATGCGCCAAGGACAAGTCTTATGCTAATCTCCTTTCTTCGTTGTTCGACCATAAATGACGATAATGCAAATAATCCCAGGCAGGCCACAATAATTGCCAGTATAGCGAAGCTTGCAAAAATGTTTCCCGTACGCCTTACATCATCATACATACGCGCATAGCTCTCATCAAGAAATGAATAACGAAGAGGCTGGTGAGGCAGAAATTTTTTCCATACGGTCGATACGTTTGAAATCGCACTTTGCATGTCCTCAGTATTAAGTTTGACTGCCGCGATACTACCCCGGTCACCTCGCATAAAGCAAAGCGGTTCAATTTTTTCTTTCATGCTGCCAAAATTAAAATCTGCTACAACTCCAATAATGGTCCAACTCTGCCTGTTCATAATTCTTTCGCCAACAGGATTTTCGAAGCCGAATCTTTTAGCCATCGCCTCGTTAATGATGATAGAGCTAGAGTCGGATGCAAAATCTTTCTGAAAGTTCCGTCCTTGAACAATTTTCATTCCCATCGTTTCGATATAATCTTCATCGACCCACCACGCCTGGGCGCCGATACTCTTCTCTTCATGTGACTTGCCATCGCGCCAAAACTGGTTCTGGTCGCGCTTTGTTCCGGACACAGGAAAATACTGTGTGAGCGTTACGTTTTCGATTCCCGACAATTTCAATAGTTCTTCTTTGAAAGTAGGTTGCTGATCTTCCAGGGTTTGAACTCCGTCTATCATCAACACCTGCTCTTTATCGTATCCGATCTTGGTGGTAAGAATGAACTTCATTTGTTGGTAAATCACAAACGTACCAATGATAAGAACGATCGATGCTGTGAACTGAAAAACGACCATGCTACTTCTCAGGTTGGAGTTTTTCATTCCCCTTGCAACACTTCCCTTAAGCACGTCAATAGGCTTGAAGGAAGAAAGATAAAATGAGGGATATAGCCCTGCAACGATACCAACAAACAATGCCGCACCAAATAGCATAGGGATAAACCACCATTCCAGCCAGGGCACAACGATATCCTTACCTGCCAACATATTAAAATAAGGAAGCCCAACCGAAAGTATGGCTATTGCCAGTGCAAAGGAAACCAGGCTATACAGAATAGCTTCACTTAGGAATTGGTTTACGAGTGCAGCTCTATGTGATCCTACTACTTTTCTCAAGCCTACTTCCTTCGCCCGATTGGCTGATTTCGCAGTTGATAGATTTATGAAATTAATACACGCCAGCGCAAGTATGAAAACAGCAACTCCCCCAAACATCCAAATGTAACGCATATCTCCGTGAGGAATAATATCATGGATCTCATCTGAGTGAAGGTATATATCTCTAACGGGCTGTACTCGAAAGGAATAGTATTTCCTCACGTCGTCGACAGATTGATTCTTCTCTTTGATCAGGTAAGCGATGTAAACTTTCTTCAGTGATTGAAGTTTAGATTCAAATGCTTTATAATCCGTACCCGGCTTTAACTTTATATAGGGGTTGTAGTTCCAGCAGCACCAGCTCGTTTGTTCGCCTTGCCAGAATTCCTTGCCAGATAAAGTCAGAAAAAAGTCAAACTGCAGGTGAGATGTGGGCTTGAAATCCTCCATAACTCCGCCAACAGTATAGCTGGCATCTTTTTCATTATTCAGGACTAAAACCTTTCCTACGGGATCTTCTCCTGGGAAGTACTTGTCCGCCTTTTCCTTTGAGATTACGATGGTATTAGGCTGAAGTAACGCATTAGACTTCGAACCGTAGATCATTGGTATTTCTAATATCTCCAACAGGGCGTTGTCAGCATAAGCAAAGCCTTCTTCATAAGTATTTTCAAGTCGGTCATCTCGCCTTACAAGATTTTGTCCCGCATTATACCACTTGTATGGAATTAACCTAGCTGCCAATTCCACCTCGGGAAAGTTGTCTTTCACAAGCGATGCCAGTGGTGCTGGGAATGCAGTCCACTTTCCTCCATCGGGGCCCGACTCTTCGCTGTAAAGTCGATAGATATTATCTACGTCCTTGTAGTGTTTGTCGTAACTCAGTTCGTGCCGAATAAAAAGAGCGATCACGATACACGTTGCTAACCCAAGCGCGAAACCTCCTATTTTGATGAACGAGTAGAACTTTTGAAACTCCATGTTTCTCCACGCTATGGTAAAATAATTCTTGTACATGGTAAGATGGTTTATTGAACAAGTGTTGATGTGTTGATGTGTTGATGTGTTGAAGTTTCGCTCGGGCGACTGGCAATTATGTTGGATCGAGCGTACCTACACATAAACACCTACACACTTAAACACCTACACACTTAAACACTTAGTAACTTTCACTCCGTCCTCAAAGATTTAACAGGATCTGCTGACGCTGCCTTAAGAGATCTGAACCCCACAGTAACGATCGCTATCAACAATGTTGAGCCGAGGGCGACAATAAAGATCATGGGATCCAGGTTGATCTTATAAGCAAATTCTTTGAGATACTCATTCATGATCAGCGCACTTACGGGCGCGGCCAACACAAAGCCAATAGCAATTAGTTTGATGAATTCTTTCAAGAAAAGATAGAGGATGCTGTTGACAGAAGCACCAAGAACTTTACGGATACCAACCTCTTTCGTTTTTTGGTTTGCCATAAAAGAAATCAGTCCGAATAGGCCGAGGCATCCGATAAAGATAGCAACAACCGAAAAGACCGTGACCATCTGAGATATTTTGCGCTCTCCGCGATAAAGATTGTTGACCTGTTCGTCCAGGAATTCATATTTAAAAATGTATTCCGGATATGTAGCTTCCCATAGCGTTTGAATTTGCCGGATGGTCTTCTGCATATCTTTTGAAGAGAGTTCAACTGAAAGGTTTCCGTAACCGCCGATATCATTCAATAATATGACGGGTTCCATAGGCTTGCTAAGCGAACGGGTGTTAAAGTCTTTTACAACGCCGATCACCGGAAGCTTCTTTCCCCAGAATTCGATCTCCTTTCCTACAAATTCTTCGATTTGCGTATAGCCCGCTATTTGTGCCAGTTTTTCATTCACAACAAAGCCCGCCATGGTATCGGCATCTCCAAGCTTTGAACCTGCTAATAGCTTGATGTCAAATAAGTCCAGGTAATCGCCATCCACTTGTTTGATTTGCGCGCTTAACTCCTCTCCTTTTTCCAGAACCTTGAATCCAGAACTAAGGACACCAGCTGACGATGGGGGTGAATAATTAAGGCTCGCGGCCTTTGCTCCCGACAATCGGATGACCTCATTCTTAAAGGCACGCATCTTTGCCTTGTCCGCCATATCCTCGCGTTCAGGAATTGGCACTGTGATTATGGCATCTTTACGAAATCCAAGATCCTGTTCTTCCATAAAATCCATTTGCTCAACGACGACAATCGTGCCTATCAAAAACAATTGAGAAATGAAGAATTGCAGTACTATCAGCGCACGCCTGAGGTTAAATCCAGAGCCGTCCTTGATATTAAGATGGCCCTTTAGAACGTCGACGGGCTTAAACTTCGAAATGGCGAATGCAGGATAAAGTCCGGACAGCAACGATACGGCTATTGTGAAGAAAATAAGAAATAGCCAGATGCGATAATCCGAGAACTTCATTGTCAACGACATGTCCATGAATGAATTGATCGGCACCAGTAAGAATTGTACGACGCCGATCGATAACAATACGGATAGAGCAGTAACGACAAAGGTTTCACCCGTAAACTTCATTATCAATTGTTTCCGAGAGCTTCCTAACGCCTTTCGTATGCCCACTTCTTTCGTTCTCCTTACTGCCTCAGCCGTAGTAAGATTCACAAAATTGATGCACGCCATTAACATGAGAAAAACGCCAATCACCATGAAGGATATTTTTGCAGCTTGGGGCATCTTTTTGTTGTAATTACCAAACCTCATGTCGGTATGTACCTTGCTAAGCGGCTGAAAAAGGAA
>CAMLER010000387.1 GCA_946478915.1 uncultured Chryseolinea sp. | reverse complement strand
ATCGCATTAAGCAACTGTTCGCTCATCGTTATTCATCTACTTTATATCGCAATAGCTAAAGATATCGAAAGATGGTATAATAGCCGAAAAAAATAAGGGGGCCGATGTTACGGGCCCCCTGAGTTGATGTAAGATAAATACCCTTCTATTGCGTAATATTCGTTCTGATCTTCTCGACGATGTTTGTGATCTCGATAAGATTAGCGTCTGATAATACGAGATTGGCTTTATTGTTTCTAATTTGTTCTTCAATGTTCAGCGAAGCATAAGCAGATTCAAGGGCTTTTAAGTCAGTTGCAATGGTAGTCACCGGTTCTGTTTGCTCTACACTGGTAGAGGTCAGCATTTTAACCATGTCAGAAACCGATTTCTTTTGATCCAGGATCACCCTGATAATGGGGGTAAGAACAAGATTTCTTGCATCACTGGGAAGAAGATCCTTTGGGTAGGATTTTACCAGCCCGGTTGAAATATAAAGGCCTTCAATAAAGCTGCCAGTCACAACCAATGCAGAAAGCTTATTCCTGTTATCATCTGCCAGATAAGTCTGCGTTTTCTTGATGGTTCTGTCCAATAACCGCGTTAAAGAATCCTTGTTGGAAATATTGGCCTCGAACTTTTGCAGCACCTCAACATCGAATGAGCCAATTACTCCTAGATTATCAGCTAGCGTTTTCGTTGAATTTAGATAATCTATCGCCTGCTGTGTTTTGTCATAAGAACTTAGGTATCCAATGTCCGCAGCATATACACCTAGATTAAGCGCCGCCTTATCGGTACGAGAAGCATACTGGTCGACTTTTGTACGAGGGTTGATCAAGCTTTCATTAAATTCAGCTCCGGTAGCTTGTAATAAGTATGGAATTTCAGAGGGAGATGGTATATTATAGATTAATTCTTCCAACTGTTGTTTCAAATTCTCTTCTGCATCTTCGAATTCAGCAGAGTTTTTATCTTTATCGCTACTGGAAGACCCGCATGAAGCCAAAGCAATGGCTATCAGGGGACTAATTGCAAAGTAAATGAGACGCTTAAATTTCATGGTTATGCTTAGGTTTAGAGGGTCAATTTTAACACATTTTTCATTGCTTTAAAACGAACATTTATATTTTAAGTGATTTTTTATCCATTTGGCAACTTTTTTATTAAGTTTATTGATGCACCTTTCGAAAAATAGTTATGCCTAGACTAGTAGACAAGACGGTGTTGATCGATGACAGTGACATTGATCTTTTTATCCAGCGAAGATTTTTAGAAGTATACGATTTCTCGAATGAGTTGTTTCTTTATAAGTCGGCCGACGAAGCGCTCACCTGGTTAAGAAATGCCAGTATCGATCAGGCTCCCGACATCATTTTTTTAGACCTTAACATGCCCGAAGTGGATGGGTTCTCTTTCCTGAAGAATTTTAAGGAGCTTCCCGAAATAATAAAATCAAAATCAAAAATTGTCGTTCTAACAAGTTCTAACAGTGCGAAAGACCGATCGCAGGCTTTTACATTCCCCAATGTAATTCAATTCATTACAAAACCATTAAAACAATCAGACATTGAGGATTTAAAAAAGATTATCAACCACAACGAATTTACCGGTCAAGCCAATCTTTAAACTCCTGTACACGTTCCCTGGACACAATGATGTCCTTGTCATCTGACCCTTTTAAATTAAGCTTCAGGCGGCTGTTGGTATAACTGACCATATCCTGAATCGCAGCAGCACAAATAATGTATTTCCGGTTGACTCTAAAAAACTGACGGGGGTCTAAAATATCCTCTAGTTGTTCCAACGAAAAATCGACTATATGCTGGCGCTTGTCGGCTCCTCGTGCAAAGGTTGTTTTATCCAAACTATAAAAATAGTGGATATCGTTTACTTCGATCGACTTCAAGTGCTCACCTACCCTTATCATAAAACGGGACTTATACTGGCGCGTCAACATCTGCACAGCTTCACCGATGCTGGCAAGTAAATCGCCTCCGTTGTTGTTTCGATTCCTAAGCGTATTCAACTTTTTGAGGGCAACCTCAAGGTCATTTCGGTCCACCGGTTTTAGAATGTAGTCTATGCTATTTACCTTGAAAGCCTTCAGTGCATACGCATCATAGGCTGTGGTAAAAATAACAGGTGACTGCACCTGAAACTTTTCAAAAATTTCAAAGCTTAATCCATCCGCCAGTTGAATGTCCATGAAGATAAGATCTGGGGCCTGATTCTGGGCCAGCCAGGATAATGTTCTTTTAACCGAATCAAGCTTTGCCAGGATGGTTGCCTCTGGAATCAGGTCTGTCACCAGAGTCTCCAGCCGCCTTGCTGCTTCCGGTTCGTCTTCAACAATTAATACTTTCTGCGTCATTGTAGCCGGTAAATTTTTGGAAGTCGCACGGCAAATGTTCCGTTCTTACTCACTTGCACTTTTTGATCTGTTAAGAATTCATACCGTTTGCAAATATTCTCCAGTCCGACTCCGGGAGATTCTTCACCTAGTATGCGTTTAGGCTGAAGGTTATTTTCGACAACAACAAAACCAGGTTCTACAAATAATCGAATATGCAGCGGATGTTCCTCCGAGATCTCATTGTGTTTAATCGCATTCTCTACCAGCATCTGCAGAGCCAGTGGGGCCACCATACACTCGCTGTCATCCAGAGAAACCGAAATAGTGAGTTTGCTACCGAATCGGATCTCCTGCAGGTACAAGTAAGACTTCAGGAATTTTTCCTCCTCATCCAATTGCACGACTTCTTTGTCGCGTGTCTCCAACAGGTACCGGTAAACCTCTGAAAGTTGTTTGATGAATTTTGCTGCTTTGTCCGGATCTTCATACACCAGATTGGTCAGCGCATTAAGAGAATTAAACAAGAAATGAGGGTTCACCTGATTTCGAAGGCTTTCAAATTTTGCAAGGGTACTCTCCTGCTTAAACTTCTCGGCATCAATTGCTGTTTGGCGCCAGTTTAGCAAGAACGAACGGCTTGTAAGAATAAGGCTGATAACCAACGTAATCCCCATACTCATGTAGATGGTGGTGGACACCGCCCCTATCTGCAGGTTAAAAATAGTATTGGCTGCATACACAACAATGTAAGTCATTCCGACCGTGTAAATTGTCAGTGTCAGAAGCCCCAGAGTTAGCCTCTTGCCAGGATATTTTGTCCAATTTATTTTTTCATCCAGGTATGCGTGCAGGTATTCATTACCAAAATACATTAGGGTCCAGCATAGGATCGTGAGTCCAGATATCGAAGCGAAGTAGCTCAATGATTCCTTACAAGGCTTGCATACAAAAAAAGTCATGGCTATCCCAGCCAGGATTAGCCATGCCAGCAACCAAATTCGCTTCTGTAAATAACTAACGAATGTCATCAGGTGCGTGAATATGATTCAGGTCTTCCGATTGATATTCTTTTTAGTAGATAAATACCAAAATAATAAGTCCAGCAAATAAAAAATATTTGAAGCGGGATCCTGAAAAACAGGTATAATGGACCATTTTCCATCCCGCCCAGTTCAACGCGTTTCATTGATCCGATAATATTCGCCGGAAGTATTAAAATGAAAAAGGCAATTAATGCAATACTCGTGACTTTTGCCCATCGCCGAAAAAGCAACCCCAGCCCGGCTACCATTTCAAGTACTCCTGTAAAATAGACTAATGACGTCTTGTAGGGAAGAACATGCGGCATCATTTGAAGCATTTCTTCCGTTTTTATGAAATGCGATACTCCCGTAAATGCAAGCATTATAGCTAATGCAAATCTACCGAGAAGACTTATCGAATATTTGTTTTGCAAAACGAAATTCAAAGCCAACCCGATTATGAACGATACAATTAAGATTATTAACGGCGCCATACTGTGATTGAATAAACTTCACTTCACCCGCAAAGGGTTTTCCTATTTACATTTACTCTTTAATTCCAGGGCCATTGCCTTGCCCCATTGCGGTGCCAAAGGGTTACTCGACCTGAAAGTAGCAAATTTCTGAAGGGCAGCGTCATTGGTTGCGCATGCTTCCGATGTAGATGAACCGAGAAACTGCGCAGTTCCAAATTCCATTTGCGCCATTAACGCCATGGCCCTGGGATTTTCGCCGTCGATTGACAGTGCCTTCCCAAACGCCTGCGACCCTAACGCAGAATATTGTTGACCGCGTGAAGCGGGATCGACAGTTATTCGTATCATATGTACGAACCCTTCCAACGATGTAATCTCCGCGTCATTTGGTTTGATTGCCGCAGCCTTGTCAACATTGGCAGAAGCCTGATCAAGATAAGTATCCTTTGTTTTCATTGCCTGCTCACGGGTTGCCATCATCACATATCCGAAAGCTGCGTAATAGTATGGCTCCCATTTTGTCTTTTCCGCTTGCCCAATACGTTCGAGGGTATTGACGGCGCTTTGAAGAGCAGATAATGACTCGGCGGTGTACACCGTTTGAATATTCCTGGCCATTGCTTCGTTGTACTTTTCGTCATCGACATTTGCGGTCTGTGAATTGGCCATTGAGACAAATAGTAATGAAATAAATGCTAGCGTTTTCATATTGTTTTCATTTTAGAGTGAGTGACTTATAATTAATAATAAATTGGTTACAGGTTCGGCAATTGATTCACTGATTTGTCCTTTGAAAGTGTTATAAAAATTCCCAGGAACAGAAACCGGGGAGCAGGCTGGCGTATTGGCCTACCGTTGAAAATCCCGTCCTCATTTGGAGTCGCACTGTACTCGTGACCAAATATGTTGTCTCTTCCAAAAAGGTTTGTGCACGACAAGTAAACAATTACCGATGTCGTGGGTAAATAGCTCCAGTTGAAACTAAGGTCGGAATAGCTAGGTGTTCGCATACCATTGAATGTCGCAGCGTTAGGATTGTTGTATGGCCTTCCTGATGTAAAGGAGTAGGTAAGACCCAACTGGCTCTTCAGCGCGCGCAGAAAATATTTTGTGACAATTGAAAAATTATGTTTCGATGCAAATGAAGGTGTTGCCTTATGGGGATAATCCAAATAATCTCTTTCGGTATCCAGAAAGGAATATGATACCCAGTAGTCCAGACTTCTGACAGACGCATTATCACGCCAGAACAATTCAAATCCCCTGGCATTACCTTTACCTTGGTTACCTGCAGACAATTCACCGGAGTTGTTAAATTTGACCAGATCGCTATACTGCTTATAGAACGATTCAACCCTGAAAGTTTTGTTGTTCTTTACAAACTGATAATTCAGAATATAGTGGTCTGCACGTTCGGATAGCAGGTCTGAATTCGCTTTCAAAAACCTGGTATCTGCGCTTTGCCTGAATTTGCCGTAAGCAACTGACACCTGACTGTGTGTACCAAGTTTGTACGCTAATGAAATTCTGGGATCAAGACTGAATCGATGCTGAAGGTTATTATGCTCTCCCCTTGCGCCAACGCGGATGATCAGATTGGAACTGGCCGAA
>CAMLER010000386.1 GCA_946478915.1 uncultured Chryseolinea sp. | reverse complement strand
TTATCATTAAATGATGGCGAGGTAAACAGATGTGTATTTGGGTGCAACTTGGGAAAATCAAAAGCATGTCCCAATATCTTGAAGGCCCCACCTTTTAACAACGAAGCATTTGGCTCATAGATAAATTCCAGAGGATCGTTGTATTGGCTTACTGCGCTGCGCTCTTCAGATAAGCGGAAAGAAAAGTTTGCATCCTTACCATTAACATTGATAGCTGTAATGGTGGCTTCGGCCTCGAAATCTCGTTCGCAAAAGAATAGTACCTCCTTGCAATCATTATTTATTGACGTGACATAAACATGTTTAACAAAGCCTAATTCGTTCAGCCCAACCTGAATATCCATCAGCGGTGAAGATTTGATTAAAACATGAGCACTTATTTGTAGCATGGCATCCTGGAGCGCCACGACATTCGGATCTGACTCACTAAATGTAAAAACTTTCCTGTCTCCCGAGGTTCGTCGTGAAGGATCAATGAAAATAACGTCTGATGATTTTATAGATACGGAGCTCAGGAAACTCTCCGCGGTCATATGGAAGTACTCAATGTTTAACGCGCCTAATTCACGGTGATTGTGTTTTGTTATTTCAAGCAGTTGCGAATTCGGTTCAACGACATGAACCCTTTTAAATGCTTTACTAAAAATGTAACTGTCGACACCAAAGCCACCTGTTAGGTCAATTGCTGTTTTATCGCTTAGGTCCCCCATTTCATTTTGCAATACCTCAACTTTTACCATTGCCGCTTTTTCTGACGAGGCTTGCTCAAGATTAAGTGCCGGCGGATAGATAATATTTTCGGTCTGGTACCAGGTAGGAAACCTTTCTTCTGCCTTTTTTCGACCAATCAATTGATCGACCACGAGTGAAGCTGGGAGGCCCGCAATTGTTTGGTACTTTAAAAGAAGCTTATTAGGATCTATCAAAAGATGGTCCCTCAAAAACGATCGAACATCAATTGAAAGTAATTTGCTGATCAAGCTAATGTATTTTTGTGCTTTGAATAACTTAAAATTTGGTATCGCACTGGTGCTATCCCAAACCTGTACAAATATTATAACGTTCATACTCGTTTCAAATGCAATATGATTTAATCGTTGTTGGAGGCGGTGCTGCAGGGTTCTTCGGTGCAATTCAGGCTGCTGAGATGAAGCCGGAATTGAAAATCCTGATAGTGGAGAAGACGAACAAAGTGCTTTCGAAAGTCAGAGTTTCCGGCGGCGGTCGTTGCAATGTTACACATCACGAGTACAATCCGTTCTCACTTGCAAGACATTATCCAAGAGGTGAAAAGGCGCTTAAGAATATTTTTAAAACATATCACGCGGAACATGTCGTGAAATGGTTCGCTTCCAAAGGAGTGTTGCTGAAGTCAGAAAATGATGGAAGAATGTTTCCTGTAACGGATTCATCTGAAACCATTATTGAATGCTTTCTTAACGAAGCGCGGCGTCACCATATCAAAATTGAAACCGCCTGGCCAGTGGGGAGCATAGCCACTGCGTTAGACGGGTTTCATGTTTCATCAACATCCGGTGAAGTGCATAAAGCAACCAAGGTGCTGATCGCGTCCGGAGGAAGCCCGAACTTGCAGGCCTATGGCTGGATTAAAGATCTTCACCATTCTATAGCTGCTCCCATCCCCTCCTTGTTTACTTTCAATAGTTCAATGAAAACTTTTTCGGACCTCATGGGGATCGCTGTTCCTTTTGGGGAAATTAGAATTGAGGGGACAAAATTGATGCAACGTGGTCCGATATTGATCACACACTGGGGTTTGAGCGGTCCTGCTGTGATCAAACTTTCGGCATGGGCGGCGGAGTATCTTCATTCGGTCAACTATACTTTCACAGCGCTGGTGAATTGGGTCGGACGATCAGAGGAAGATGTCAGGGCGAATATGTTAGACTGGAAATCAGAAAAATCGCGACAGAAGGTAATGACAGATTCCCTTTTCGGATTGCCTCAACGGTTGAGCCGCCGCCTTTGTGAGCAAGCCGAAGTTGAAGAGTCGAGAACGTGGTCTGAGCTTTCGATGAAGTCCATTAACAAACTTGTAGAGATGCTTATTCGTACTCCTTTTTACATCCGGGGGAAGACGACTTTCAAAGAGGAGTTTGTCACCTGCGGTGGGGTGCAACTAAGCGACGTTGACCTGGCAACAATGGAAAGTAAAAAAATAAAGAATATTTTCTTCGCGGGTGAAGTCTTGAATGTTGACGGTGAAACAGGTGGATTTAATTTTCAAAGTGCCTGGAGTACCGCATTTGTGGCAGCCAAGGCCATCGTCTCGGAATAGCAGGTCATCGGATAGTCTAAGCCTGTGGTATATCCTTAGCGTTGCCAGGTGTGGTCTGGACAGAACGCAGTTTATCCGTGATGAACAGCGGGAGACTTACGATCTACGCCCTTGTTGGTGTTCTTCACCAACAAGCGCACGCACGAGGAGTTCGGCAGTTTTAATGTCAGTAATTAAGGATTAAAATGTGAAGCACTGCTATGCTGAAATCGCTGACGTTTAGTCTGCAGGTTTGTTGGTGAAGAACCCCAACAAAGGCACGCACAAGGAGTTCGGCAATTTTAGTAGCGGTAATTGGGGATTAAAATGTCAAGTACTGTTATGCTAAAATCGCTGACGTTTTAGTGTTAGGTTTGTTGGTGAAGAACAACAAATGCCGAGTCTGACTCACAGGAGAGTAACCACACGTTAAGATGCGGACGCAAGCTTTGATCCATTTTCCTTCACACTCAATGTCATCAACCCACCGTGTATCCAGGCCATATTTGGATTTTCATGTCCGATAGGGAAGTTGAATGACACAGGGTAACCAAACCCGGAAACCTTTTCTAAAATTATCTCCTTTACAGTTTGGCCGAATGGCAATTCAGGTTCTTTGATATCCGTCATGTGACCAATGACAAGGCCAGCGAGATCCTTAAGCTTTCCGCTGCGCTTGAGATGCATCAGCATGCGGTCTATCTTATAGGTATATTCGTCTATCTCTTCCAGCACCAGAATTTTTCCTTTTGTGTCGGGATCATTTGAAGTACCGATAGCATCTGCTATCAGTGAAAGATTACCCCCAATAATTCTACCCGTAGCCTCACCGTGTTTATTTAATCGATCAGGAGGTGCGGAAATTTCTTGTTTAAAGCCTTTTAGAATTGACCACAAACTTTCAACGGATGGCCTACTGTCCGCTCTGCAAAACAGAACCGGCATTGTACCGTGAATGCTGCTGATTCCCAACCGGACCAGGTGCAGATGTAAAGCGGTAATATCACTAAAACCGACTATCCATTTGGGGTTTTTCAAAAGGCTGGAAAAATCTAATTCATCGAGAATGCGAGTGGTGCCGTATCCACCTCGTGCACATAGTATTGCTTTTATGTTCGGATCATCGATAAGATTTTGAAAGTCAGTGATGCGCTCCGAGTCACTCCCTGCCAGGTAATTATGCGCACCGCTAAACAGATTTGGCGCCTGATCAACTTCTAATCCCCACGAACTTATAATATCCACTGCTGCCTTGAAGTCTTCTGCGGAAATTTTTCTGCCGGGTGCCGCGATTCCGATAGCATCTCCGGGTTTTAAGTATGGAGGCGTCAGCATGGGTTGCTTGTTGAATTCATTTTCCAAAGGAATAAAATAAAAAAGCCCTCTGACAACAGAAGGCTTTCAATTTTTCTTCGGATCCTTTATTTGGGAGCCGGTGCTGGAGTTGCTGGCTTAGGTGTAACACCCATCTTTTTCAGCACCAGATCTGATACATCATTTTTCTCGTCGCCATACAAAATCACGTCGAGTCCACCAATCTGCTGGCTTAAAATGAAGGTATATCCATTTTCTTTCGCTACGTCTTCAATTGCTTTTCCAACCTTTGTGAAAACAGGTTCCATCAGCGCATTATTCTTATTTTGAACAGTTGTCTGAGCGTCTTGTTGCAGCTTTTCAATGTTTTGCTGCATTTGCTGAAGCTCCCGTTCTGTATTGGCTTTCACCGCGTCAATCATGTTGTTGATGTTGGCGTTGTACTCTTGCAATTTCTTCTGAAACTCCTGGTATTTGCCGTCAATTTGATTCTTGAGCTGAGTTTGCAACGATTTTAACTCGGATTCAATTTGTTTTGACTCCGGCATTTGGGTGAATATATAATCAATATCGGCGTAGCCAACTTTCGTTGCTGATGCAGTCTGTGCATGGGATACGATTGCAAGCATTCCCAACGCCGCTAATAAAACAAGTTTTCTCATTCGTAAGTCAAATTTAGTTTTTAATCTTATCATTTGGGTCGCCCAGACCCAGTTGGTCTAATACAAAATCAGTATAGTCGTGCCGTGGATCGGTATAAATCATAACGAGCTCGCCCGCTTTATCAAACATGATTGCAAGGCTGTTCTCTTTGCAAACTTTGTCAACCGCATCCCACACTTTGTCCTGGATTGGCTTAACTAATTCCTGCTTCTTCAGGAAAAACAATCCGCCAAACCCGAACACCTTTTTTTGATACTCCTTTAACTCAGCTTCCTTATTCTTAATAGCATCAGTGCGCTCTTTTCGCATTTCTTCCGTCAGGAGCACCTGTTCTGCCTGAAGGGCGGCATACATCCCTTCAATTTTCTTATCCATCTCCGTCACTTCCTTCTCCCATGCCTGGGAAAGCTGGTTAATTTCATCCTGAGCTTTTTTATACTCAGGCATCTTGTTCAGGATAAAATCAGTGTCAATGTACCCGAACCTCTGAGCGTTGACAAAATTCAGGCCGAAAATGAGAAAAAATATTGTAATTAAACAAGTTCTCATATTATCTGAGTTGGTTACCAATTGTGAAGTGGAATTGAGATCCGCTTACATCCTGCATCCCTGGCACCCTGTCAAATCCATATGCCCAATTTAGCCCAATTAGCCCAAAAGCAGGCATAAAGATTCTTGCGCCAATACCGGCGGACTTATAAAGCTTAAACGGATCAAAGTTTTCATAATTGCCCCAGTTGTTACCAGCCTCAGTAAATAGAAAACCATAAATAGTTGCGGCGTTTCCGGTGGTGACTGGGTAGCGCAGTTCGAGGCTCAATTTTTCGTAAACAATACCCCCTTCCTGCGACGTGCTATTTCCGGCACTATAGGTAGGTGGCGTTATTTGATTATCCTCATATCCTCTTAAGCCAATTACCTCTTTGCCCAGCACGAACGAATTAAAGCCACCTGCTAAACCACTACCTCCTAACACAAAACGTTCAAATGGACCTATACCCGTCTTTCCCTTGTTGTAGGCGCCGATAAATCCAAAGTGCGCCCTCGCTTCCAATACCAATTTCTTTTTGTTGTCAAGCGGCAGATATTGGCTCATATCAAACATCCACTTATGATATTCCTGTAATTTATTCTTTTCCTCCGCAGTGGCCGTCGCATAGTTCAGATCATTAAAAGAAGAGTAGGGTGGTGTTAGCGTAACGCTCAAAGCTATGTTGCTACC
>CAMLER010000385.1 GCA_946478915.1 uncultured Chryseolinea sp. | reverse complement strand
TGACACAAGATCTGTAAAAGAAACGGCCAACGCCCACTTTGGCTCAGAATCCAACGATAGAAATTGTCCCTTCAAACTGGTTCAATACATTGCTTAACTACAAGGTATTTATGGTGCCTGGTATCCTGGCGATCCTGGTAACGATGGTTGGTGGTTTTTTGTCATGTTTAAACATTGTAAAGGAAAAGGAGGTTGGCACCATCGAACAAATCAATGTCACTCCAATAAGGAAGCATCATTTCATCTTAGGGAAACTCATTCCCTTCTGGATATTGGGCAACGTCGTTTTCACCATTGGACTTATTATTTCATGGCTTATCTATGGGATTGTCCCGGAAGGAAACCTGATGGTTCTTTACGGATTTATCTGGGTTTATCTGCTAGCGGTTTTGGGATTTGGGCTCTTAGTCTCGACTTTTTGTGAGACTCAGCAGCAAGCAATGTTTATTATGTTCTTCTTCATGATGATATTTATCCTGATGGGGGGGCTATTTACGTCTATTGACAGCATGCCCTCATGGGCCCAGGGTGTAGCACGGCTTAATCCAGTCACCTACCTTATTTCCGTTATGAGGATGGTTATTATTAAGGGCAGCAACCTTGTGGATATTCTGCCGCACATTGCTATAACGCTTTCATTTGCTATTGTCCTCAACGTTTGGGCAATTATAAATTATAGGAAAACTTCGTAAGTTCATCCAACACTTTTCCATGATCAAAAGAGCAGAGGGAATTTCATCCGAAGTTATTTCCACCTTGCGAGTGGAGGAAATAAAAAGCGAGGTTCAGCGATCGGTCCTTTTGATCATTTTGTTCATTCTAATTCTGATTATCGTCACAATAAATTATTTCACCCTTCGTGAATCAGTGATCGATTTTTATGGTGGTACACCTGCATTTCTCACTGTTTTTGCAGTACTCGCGTCGTTCTTGTTTTATGAGATTTTAGTGCTCCAGTACCTCAAGGTTAAGATCCGAAAATCGTCGGATGCATCAACTTCATTCAAGTACTTGCACACAATGATTGAAATGAGCTTTCCCACCACCATGATATTTTACATGATGAGAGAATTGAAAATGCTTTCATTTCTTGATTCACCGGTTGCACTCATTTTTTTCTTGTTCATAATTCTTTCCATCCTGCACCTGGATTTTAAGGTTAGTATTTTTGCAGGCGGCTTCGCGGCTTTGCAGTACATTTTACTGACTTACTATGGATTCAATTATGTCGATTATACGGTGGGATATGCAAGTTCAACACCAGAAAACTCTCACTATTTACGAGGCGTTGTGCTGATATTTTCTGGCGGAGCCGCCGCGTTCGTCTCTTCTGAACTCAAGGCAAGAATCAGATCGGCGCTAGATGCAAAGAAGAAAAGAACGGAATTGGAATCTCTTTTCGGACAGCAGGTTTCGAAAGAAGTTTCCCGGGTTTTGATGGAACAAAACGGGGCAGTCAAGAAAAGCGAAGCCACTGTCATGTTTCTTGACATTCGAAACTTTACGGCTTTCGCGGACAAACATAGCGCTGATGAAGTTATTGAATATCAGAACCAGTTTCTGGGGCCTGTTATCGATATTATTAACCAACATCAGGGAGTGGTATTCCAGATTCTGGGAGATGGTCTTATGGCATGCTTTGGCGCTCCTGGAGAAAATGTCCTCCATGCTGACATGGCGTTTCAGGCGAGTCTTGCTATAATCCAGCAGACGCGTGACGCTGCTCAAAAAAATGTCATCCCGCACACAACTGTTGGGATAGGACTACATAGCGGAATGGTCGTGACAGGAAATATCGGAAGTAATAATCGGAAGCAATTTTCAATCAGCGGTACCCCGGTAATTATCGCGTCGAGGATAGAGCAGCTCAATAAGAAATATGGTAGTCAGCTTCTTTTATCCGGCCAGGTCTATCGTGAAATTGAGACTGGAAAGATTCACATTGAGTTTCTCGGGGAAGAAATGCTTCGTGGATTGGGAAACCCCGTTGAAATTTATAAGGTGTTGTGATTTTAAAGTGGCATTTGCCGGGTCAGTCTATTTATCTAGTAAAAAGGTCTGGATAATTGCCAGACCTTTTAATTTTGCGCATATCGTGTCCGTTAATTCTCGATCACTTCCAAGCTAAGGGTGTTGTTATTTCCTGCAGGCGGATTAGCGAATCCGCGAGCAATGATCGTATAGAATTTTCCAGGGCGAAGGTTGATATCCGAAACTGTTACAAGCTCGTCGGCGCCTCCAGCCGGTTTTAATACGAACGACGAAGGCGCTGCATCCACTTCTACAAAATTGGAAGGTTTCTTAAATTCTCGTGCCGGAAACAGTGACGAATCTCCATCGGTTACATCTAGAGCACCCGCGTCGGGCGAAAGATTAATAAACCTGATCTTGGCCTTACCTTCAGCAGGCGCATCTGCGCTATCGCGGACAGCAAGTGCTTCGACGTTTGGAAGATTGTTAACAATAAAGACGGAATAAAATGCGCCGTCATTGAAAGTGATCGTCGTATCAATCAAAGAATTGGAAGCGTTAAACGGATTAATTCTAAAATTTCTTTCGCCGGTATAGAAATTTAAATAGCCGGTGTAATCCGTGAAATCCAGACGATTGACTTGACGATCATCAACGATAACGTCGAGCTCAGGGGCATTTGGCGATGCGTGATATATGGATACGAAAGCGACCGGTGTCACCTGATTTTGCGAATCATCATCGTCCAAACACGATGCCATAAACAGCACAAGGGCAGCCAGGCACAGTACTCGCGCCATGTTGCTCCAACTAAAACCTAAATGATTCTTTAACATAGAAAACTTAATTTTTAATGGTTAACAAGTACTAGTTTAAATACACAATACCGAACGGAAAAATTCTTTGAATCTTGTAGAAAGACAAAAAAAATATCGCGCATAATTTTTCGCAAATGGAAATCGTTCTCCGGATTGAAAAGGAAACTAATGTAGAAATGTTGGAAGAAGAGAGAGTCCTAACGTCTAACTGAATTCAAGGCGCGTCATCCCAAACTTTAGCTATTGGAACAGCGAGAGTTGCACGTTCGGTTTGGCAAGGGCAGATCTAAATGGTCTTATAGCATACCCGTTGTGTTGAATATGATAGAGCTCGGTTTCTTCGTAACGTGAAGCAATAACAATTTTCGTTCGACCAGCGCAAGAATTAAAAAGATTTTGCACGATTTCCGGTCTGTTATTGTTTTCCGACAAATGTGATAAGAATAAATGACTCATATGAGGTGGGCGATATTCTAAAAACAACTGCAGTGCCTGTCGATTCGATAAGTGACCTCGCCCTCCTCGGATTCGGTCCTTCAAAGCATAAGGATAGCTACCCTGGTCCAACATTTTTTCATCATAGTTAGATTCAAGAAATGCAGCATGACATTGTTTAAAATGGTGGATAAGGTTTTTACAAGGGGATCCGGTATCTGTAAAGATTCCAACGTTTACATGATTACAGGTGACCACAAAACTGTGTGGGTCGCAGGCATCGTGCAATTTTGGAACTGCAATTATGGATAAGGTGCCTATCGTTGTCGGAACAAACGGATTAAAGTTTTTAAGATAAGGTTCCTTAATTTTAAGCCTACCGTATTCTACAGTCTTGTTTGTTATGTAAACGGGTATCTTGTATTTCTTCACAAGAGATCTCAGACCTTTTATATGATCGCTATGCTCGTGTGTAATAAATACGCCCTGTAATTTTTTTGGATTGAGGCCCAGCCGTTTCATGCGCCGATCGGTCTCCCGGCTAGAAAGACCGGCGTCAATCAAAATTGCTTCCCGGTCATTGCCGACATAATAACAATTTCCATTGCTTCCAGAGTTTAACGACGCAATTGACAGCATCCTACTGAACTTATTTATTTTTCTTCAAGAGTTGTTGTCTAAGCTCCTCGATTAAGTTTTCCTTGTCTGGCAGGATCGAAGAAGAAAAATACAGGCAATCTTCCAACGCATACCCGGTAATATTCTGTCTATGTCGATGGATCGGAGAAACAACAACAATGTTCGTCGTTAGTCTTTTCTCCATTTTAGTCCGTAGTTCCTTGTACGAAGGATCATATCGTAATTCATCGAACTCTTTCCACATATTCTTCCCGACCAACCCCTCTCCTCTTTTGCCCAGTATACTTTTTGCAAAATCATTCACAAACAGGTAGTTCCAATCAAAATCCAGAATATACACTGAAAATTTCAATGTATTAAACTTGTCTAGTGGAAGTTCAGAAAATTTTTTGTATTCGGTAATTGGAAATTTATGCACGTCTTTCTTAGTCTTCCTCAATTATTTAAAACCATCCCTCCAAGAGTCAAAAAGATCACGCAAGAAACAACAATTTTTTCTAACGTAGATTGTTATTCTGAATTCTGTGGTAATTTTTCCATCATTTGATTTTCCAGATAGGGGCTGCTTGTCTAAAACGGCTGTTAGCGATAGGGCATGAAAGTTGACCTTCTAGTTTTGATGCTTTCGCACCCAGAAAATTATTTCTAACTAAATTTTTCAAAAAATGACCCACGAAAAATTTCAATCTTGTATCGATGCATGCGTTTCCTGTGCATTGGCTTGTGAACATTGCGCCACACAATGTTTGCGCGAAGAAGACGTAACTATGATGGTAAAATGTATCGAGCTGGACAGGCAATGTGCCTCAGTTTGTAGATCTGCAGCGGAACTCATGTCTATCGGCGGCTCGCACGCGACGTTGCTCTGCTCTGCTTGCGCTGAGATCTGTGAAGCATGCGCCCGTGAATGCGAAATGCATGATATGGATCATTGCCAGGAATGCGCGGAAGAATGCGCGGCCTGTGCCGAGGAATGCAGAAAGATGATGGAGCAGCACGTTTGATTGCTCATCGGAGTGACTCGTCGAAAGCTTTAAGGGCTACTCTGTCCGTAAACACTTTACCGGGTTTACGCTTGCCGCTCTAATCGCCTGAGACGCCACGGTAATCCATGCAATAAGAAGCGCCACCAATCCGGCAGCTACAAAATACCATGCTTCGAGGGGCACGTGGAACGCAAAGCGCTGCAACCATTGGCTCAGTAGCCAATAGCTGGTTGGAAGTCCAAGCGCTATTGACAATAAAACCATTTTGGTAAAATCGCCGGAAAGCAGCAGAACAATATTGGTAGAGGAGGAGCCCAATGCCTTACGAATTCCTATTTCCTTCAGTCGTCTTTCAGCAGTAAATGCCGCCAATCCGAAAAGCCCCAAACACGATATGACAATGGCCATTCCCGCGAAATATCCTGACAGGACGGCGACTCTTTGTTCTGATTCGTATTGGCGGGCATACTCCTGATCCTGAAAACGATACTCGAACGTAAATCCTGGGTTAAAACGCTTGTACAGACCGTCCAGGGACGCAAGGGTTTGCGCCTCCTTTCCGCCCTCGAGCCTGATCATTAATGTCCACGTATCTTTCGGATTGAGGACAAAAAACAGGGGATTGACCCG
>CAMLER010000384.1 GCA_946478915.1 uncultured Chryseolinea sp. | reverse complement strand
GTTATGATTCGTGACATAAAAATACCCGAGGTTAAGAATGTTACACTCGCCGTGGCACGAAAGAAGATACCAGGCGAAACACTGGAGTGGAAGGTCTACCTGATTAACAATAACGACTTTCCTATTGAGAATACGCTGGTGGCAAGCAAAGGATATGGCGAAAAAGACGGGGAACCACAGCAGACTTCTATTCTAAGACATTATCTCGAGACAATTTTGCCGAATAGCGCTACACTTATTGAGCCAATAGACCCGGCAGTTTTTCATCTGAACAATGAATACTGGGTGAGTTACTACATCGGGTCACAAATTTTCGATAAGCGCTTTGTATTCGTACCGGATTCTATCCGTGAGGAAAATATCTCATTTATCAAAGAACTCGAGATGGAGGGTGTTTTACATTCTTAACTTGACTTCTTTTTAACTCCTACCTATCGCAGCAAATGATTCCAGAACTTCGCGACATATTATTTCTTGACATTGAGACAGTTGCCAGTACACACGATTATGTGAGCCTCGACGAACGTATTAAAACACAGTGGGCGCGAAAGGCTGTTTTTTTTAAACGCGAGCGAAATCAATCCGATGAAGAAATCTACCACGAACGCGCCGGGATCTATGCGGAATTCGGGAAAATAGTTTGCGTTGCTGTTGGTAAATTTATTGAGACGGAAACTGGCGAACTGGGACTTAAAACAAAAGCATATTACGGTGATAATGAAACGGCATTATTGTCGGAGTTCAAAACGATGATTGAAAAAATGGATCCCGTAAATCTGAAATTGTGCGCCCATAATGGTAAAGAGTTTGATTATCCATACTTGTGCCGTCGAATGTTAATAAATGGAATTCCGCTTCCTCCAGCTTTGAACATTATGGGAAAAAAGTCCTGGGAGGTACAACATCTTGATACGCTGGATATGTGGAAGTTCGGGGATTATAAGCATTATACGTCGCTGGATCTGCTTGCCAGTCTTTTCAACATACCATCCAGCAAAGATGGAATCGATGGCAGTCAGGTAAATTCAGTATACTACCAGGATAATGACCTCACGAGAATAAAAGACTATTGTATTCAGGACGTGGTGGTGCTGGCCCAGCTTTTCTTAAAACTCAAAAGCATTAACCCTCCAAGTTTATCGGTCAGGCATGCTGAATAAACTTTTATCTCGTAGTATTACGGTAGCAATTAACCTTCGGCTCATCCCTATGTTTAACAATAGACCGCAGGTTGAACGCACATATGAGCAAGAATAACAAATCAAAGAGCAAATCCGGCAAAGACATCAAGAGCCTGATGCAGGCGTCTCTCTTGACGCTGTTAGATCAAAGCAGTGGAAAAAGCTACTCCCTGAAACAAATCGTAAAGAAATTGGGCTTGAAGAAAAAGGATGATATCAAGCTGATAGGACGACTTGTTGATGAGTTGGTAGAAGAGAACCGGATTGAAGAAGTGCGTGATGGGAACTACAGGGGCATTTACAATGAAGAGGAGGTTACGGGGATCGTCGATCATGTAAGTTCACGGTTTGCCTATGTTAAAATTGGCGGTGACCAACCAGACATTTACATTAAGGAACGGGACCTTGGTTCAGCCGTTGACGGAGACAGAGTGCAGATCGCTATCTTTCCAACCCGTCATGGGGAGCACCAGGAGGGAAAGGTTATCAAAGTATTAAATAGAAACAGAAATCGATTTGTAGGTCGCGTTGAGGTTTCGAAGAATTTTGCTTTCGTCGTGGCCGATGCCCGTAAGATCCACACGGACTTCTTCATCTACCCGGAAAATATTAATGGAGCCACCAGTGGCGATAAAGTAATCGTAGAAGTTACTTCATGGGCGGAAAATGACCGGAAGCCCGAGGCAAAAGTCGTGGAAATTCTGGGAAAAGCGGGGGAGAATGAGGCGGAGATACATTCCATTATGGCGGAGTTTGAGTTACCCTTTAGATTTCCGGAACGGGTCAACGCGGAGTCAAAAAAGATTGAGGAAGGGATAACGCCAGAAGAAGTTAAGAAGCGTTGGGATTTTCGCGACGTAATCACCTTTACAATAGATCCGGAGGATGCGAAAGATTTTGACGATGCACTTTCATTTAGAATACTGGACAACGGTTTATATGAAATTGGTGTTCACATCGCCGATGTCACGCACTACATCCAACCAAATTCAATTCTTGATCAGGAAGCCTTTGACCGAGCCACATCCGTTTACCTTGTAGACAGAACAGTGCCAATGCTACCGGAGAGGCTATCCAACGAGTTATGTTCGCTCCGGCCGAGGGAGGATAAACTGACCTTCGCAGCAGTATTTGAAATGGATGAGAAAGGAAAAATCAAGAAGGAATGGTTTGGTCGAACGGTTATCCACTCTGATGTCCGATTCAGTTATGAAGAGGCGCAGTTAATTCTTGAAAAAGGTCAAGGTGTGCTGGCGGAAGAACTTCGTATCCTTAACGATATCGCAAAGAAGTTAAGGAAGGAGAGATTCAGCAAAGGTGCTGTAAACTTTGAAACCACCGAGGTAAAATTCAAGTTGGACCCAAAAGGGAAACCACTTGCAGTTATTCCGAAGGTAAGAAAGGATGCTCATAAATTAATAGAGGAGTTTATGCTGCTGGCTAACAAGCAGGTTGCAACGTTCGTTTATAATCACAAGAAGGCAAGAGAAAAAAATACATTTGTTTATCGTATCCATGATTTTCCTGATCCGGAGAAGGTAAAGGATTTTTCAATTTTTGCCCGACAGTTTGGGCACAAAATGAACATTGATGAGAATTCAATCTCAAGCTCGTTAAACAAATTAATGAATGAGATTGAAGGAAAGCCTGAACAAAATATTTTGGAACAGCTTGCGATTCGGACAATGGCTAAAGCAAAATATTCCACGGATGTGAAAGGTCATTTTGGTTTGGCATTTAACCACTATACCCATTTTACTTCACCGATTCGTCGATATCCTGACATGATGGTTCATCGAATGCTGCAGCATTATATTGATGGCGGGAAACATCTTAACAAAGCTGAGTATGAAGAAAAATGCGTTCACTCTTCGGAGCGCGAAAAAAGGGCGGCTGATGCGGAACGTGCCTCCATCAAGTATAAACAGGTTGAGTTCATGGCCTCCGCCGAGAAAAAGGCTTTTGAAGGATTGATTTCGGGAGTGACTGAATGGGGTATCTACGTCGAGATTATCGAGACAAAGTGTGAGGGGATGATACGACTCTCGGATATGTCGGATGATTTTTATGAGTTTGACGAGAAAAACTATCGGTTAATCGGTCGAAGAAAGCGAAAAGTTTTTACGCTGGGTGATAAAGTGAACATACGCGTGAAAAAAACAGATATTGACAAGCGACTTATTGACCTTGTGTTTGCTGATGGTGAGGATAGCGATGACGAGGACCATTTTGAAGAAAGAAGAGAACGCGGGAGAAGGCCAGCATCGCGATCGAAGAGACGATGAACGGGAGTTAGTAAGTAGTAAGTAGTAAGTAGTAAGTAGTAAGTAGTAAGTAGTAAGTAGTAAGTAGATTTTGCAAGTGCCGACCTTATTCCCCTATTCCAGAATTGTTTAACCCTATACCTGTATACCTTATACCTTTACGTCTACCCACTGAATATCCCCCGCCGTGACAGAAAAGTACTTGCAACTCATAGAAAAAGAAATCAAGAGACAAAAGTTTGGCAGGGAGCCTACGTCCTTATATGAGCCAATTCGGTATTTGATGTCTTGGGGTGGCAAGCGGTTGCGTCCGATGTTGACGGTGCTTGCCTATCAATTATATAAGAACAATCCTAACGCTGTAGTAAAATTTGCGGTGGCGATCGAAGCATTTCACAACTTCACGTTGATGCATGACGATATCATGGATAAGGCACCACTGCGAAGGGGAAAACCGACCGTGCACAAGAAGTGGAACATGAGCACGGCGATACTTTCGGGAGATGTTATGTTGGTGAAAGTTTACGAAATGCTATTGGATATTGAAGGTCGGAAACTAAGAACTGTTATTAATGCATTTAATAGATGTGCCACCCAAGTATGCGAGGGTCAGCAATGGGACATGGAATTTGAGGGGCAACAAACCGTTACCGAATCCCAATACTTGAATATGATAAAACTGAAAACTGCAGTATTGCTGGGTTTCAGTCTGGAACTTGGTGGCATGCTTGCCGGGGCTTCAGAATCTGATTGCAGATTGCTTCGTGAATTTGGAGTTAACATTGGTATAGGCTTTCAGTTAAAAGATGATCTGCTGGATGCCTATGGAGATTCCAGCAAGTTTGGAAAAGTTGTGGGCGGAGACATTATCGCGAATAAAAAAACGTTTCTTCTTATTAAATCCTTGGCTCTTGCCGATAGACGTCAAAGTCAAGAGTTGAACCATTGGCTGACGGTGAAAAAGTTTAACAAGAGTGAAAAAGTTTCAGCGGTTAAAGAAATTTATGATGCACTTTCGATTTCCAATCTGACAGGAAACAAAATAAACACGTTTTTCAAAAAGGGCTTCAAAAGTTTGGAACGGGTGGACTGCCCGGAAAAAACAAAATCTGTATTGCGCGGTTATACCATGCAATTAATTGAAAGGGAGTCTTAGCACCATGGCTGTCGATTATTGGCGTGTCAAGCAATAGTCACGGGTAAAGGAACTGCGAGGAAAGCTTGGTATCCGGATACCAGGACCACGGCACGGCCGTTATCTTGATTTAACATTCTAATTAGGTTTTTGCCATGCATTCGACGAGTATCGTCAGTAAAGGTTCAACCGGTGTATTTGATGCCCTTGGCCCCACAGTAGAATTTCTCACTTCACCGATGGAAAAAGATGCAACCTATTGCGTTATGAAGGGTTCAATTCCTGCCGGATATTCCGTGCCGTTGCACAGTCATCCTGATGAGGAAAGCTTTTATATTCTATCGGGAACCGTTGAAGCGATGGTACAAAGTAGTAAGAATCGAAAATGGGTTACTGTCGGTGAAGGAGATTTTGTCCACATTCCTGCGAATGTCCGTCACGCGTGGAGGAATAATTCCAGTAACCCTGTTGAGGGTGTGATTATAACAACTCCACGGCTAGGTAAATTCTTCCAGGAGATTGGGCGTCCGGTGGTTGCAGGAGAACATCCCGAACCCACTCCGGGGCAACTTCAAAATTTCATGAAAGTGGCTGCACGCTACAACCATTGGCTGGCAAGCCCGGATGAGAATGCTTCAATAGGAATATTTTAAATACAAAGAGGAGGTTTACGTTTTTGGGGTGGGCTTACAGTCAAAGTAGAGTTACACTTCATTTAATAGGGCCCACTGAAAAAGAAAGACATGATATTGACTAGAGGTACGTCCTTGGGTCTCTGCGGGTGCGGTGGCCCGGCCGAAATGCGGGGGTGGCCCGGAATGCGCGGTGGCCAGCATATTTCGACCCACCCCTTTTCTTTTTGGAACTTTTTCTTTTGGGTGAACAAAAGAAAAAGTGGATAGG
>CAMLER010000383.1 GCA_946478915.1 uncultured Chryseolinea sp. | reverse complement strand
ATATGCGGGTGTCGATGGCGTTACAAGATTTTCAGCGATTCACAGAAGTCAGTGGCTTGGCTATCAATCAAGCTTTGGAGATGGTGGTGCACCGACAACAACGATGGCTAGTTTTAACACACCGATTTACAAATTGAGAAGCGGTGCAGGTGTATATGTTTTGAGAGACCAACTCGGTCCGCAAAATAATCTTGAAGCGCAGGTGTCTTATGCATACCATCTTGGTATAAAGGAAACCAAATTAAGTTTTGGAGTGAAGCTTGGGATCTACTCACAAACAATTAATGGAAAATATTATCGGTACATACAAGAAGGCGATCCGCTGATCGTTGATGGTAAAGAATCGCAGACGAGACCGGACGTGGGGCTCGGTGTTTTTTACAGAACAGAAAAGTATTACGCGGGTGTGGGATTCAATCACTTGTTGAGATCAAAATTTGATTTTGGTGCCGACAGTGTGAGAGGTGCTCTTGCTAACCACATTAATTTTACCGGAGGTTATTTTTATGAAGTCAGTTTTGATTTGAAAGTGCAGTTCAGCACCAATGTTAGAACCGATCTAAATAAGACCCAGTTTGATGTTGCAGGAATTGCGTACATCAAAGATACGATGTGGGGAGGTTTAGCGTTTAGACAATCTGAGGCGGCAAGTTTGCTATTGGGATATAGCCTTTTAAAGGACAAATCCTTGAAATTTGGGACCGCAGTGGACTTTATCGTCAAGGATCGTGCTGCGAAGGAAAACTTTTCATTAGAGGTGATGTTGAGTTATGACCTGCCGGTCAATCCGGGCAGCGGCAAAAAAGTCGTTCGAACCCCCCGGTATAGGCACTAACCGACAATTGATTTAGGTATCACCAGGATTTGTGGAATTTGTACATAGTTTCTCGAAAAAATAAAGGGAATAAAAATTAACTTTCAATACATAAAATTAGCGTAGACAAACTGAGCAAAGAAGTATGAATAAAGCAGTTGTTTCTAAAATACTTTTAATTCTGGCAGGAGCCGGAGTCAGCGCTTGTGGGTTACTTGGCCTAGGCGGCGGCGGTGGCGGCGATCAAGGAGAATTGGTTGGCGTACCTGGACGCGAGGGTTGGGTAATGACCATTCCTTACGGGATGGTGCCGATTCCTTCTGGAACGTTCCACATGGGTCAGGCAGATGAAGATCCTGCCTCTACGCAGATCAATTTCAACAAGCAAGTCACTATTGGTTCATTCTTCATGGACGATACAGAGATCACCAACAACGAGTATCGTCAGTTCACTAATTTCTTCCTGGTTGATAACGGAAGCATTGAAGGTTTCGAAACGGTTGATGCAGAAACATTTCGCCAAAAATATTATCCTGATACAGCTGCGTGGGTAAGAGACTTTGCTCACCACATGGGCGATCCTATTCAGGATTACTACTACTGGCACCCTGGCTATGATGATTATCCGGTCGTAGGTGTAAACTGGGATGCTGCGGTATTTTTCGGGCAATGGAGAACAGCATATCTTAACGATTACAGAAAGAGCGTAGGTGACTTCCCTATGCCGGCGTTCAGACTTCCATCTGAGGCAGAATGGGAATACGCAGCGCGCGGTGGACGCGATATGGCGAAGTACCCATGGGGTAATCCTTATATCCGTAACTCCAAAGGTTGTATGCTTGCTAACTTTAAACCTGGTCGCGGTAATTTCTACGACGACGGTTTTGCATACTCATCACCTGTTCAGGCTTATTTCCCCAACGACTTTGGTCTGTATGACATGGCTGGAAATGTTTCTGAATGGTGTCTGGACGATTTCAATCCAGCTTCTGTACCGACGGTTTGGGATTTGAACCCACAGTACATTGATCCAAGAACTAATCCTGAGAGCGCTAAATACAATCCACGCGTGCCGCCTAAAAAAGTTGTTCGTGGTGGGTCATGGAAAGATGTTGCTTACTACCTGGAAACGGGAACGAGAACATATGAATTCAAAGATTCAACACGTGCGTATATCGGCTTCCGTTGCGCATTGACACACTTGGGCCGTTCTTCAGGTCAGGAATTCTAATTTTTTAACTACTATATTTTTTATTTAAACTCAAAAGGCAATTTAAACCATCACTACAATGAGCAAGAAAAAAGGCGGATTTGTTGAACTTCTCTACAAAACCATAATGCCAAAAGTTTATGGTATTGGTGCGGCAGTCGTAATTATTGGTGCGTTATTCAAAATTCTCCACTATGAAGGTGCTGACCAGATGCTATTTATTGGATTAACCACCGAAGCGATAATATTCTTTCTAAGCGCTTTTGAGCCTCCTCACCAGGAGCCAGATTGGTCGAAAGTATATCCTGAGCTTGGTGAAGACTACGAAGCTCCGGCAGTACCCACAAGAATATCCAACAAGCCTGGCGTTTCGTTAACGCAACAGCTAGACGTATCGTTGGAAAAAGCTAAAATTGGTCCCGAGCTGCTCGACAGTCTTGGCAAAGGATTAAACAACCTGGCAGAATCTGCAAAGAAGATGACCAGCCTTTCCGATGCAGCCGTGGCTACTAATGATTACGCTGGAAACGTGAAGAAAGCTTCTTCGCAACTTCTGGAGATGAACAAATCCTATGATGTAGCTATTAAAGCTGTATCAAGCATGTCTGAAGCGTCGAAAGATGCTGGTGAGTATCACTCACAAGTACAGAAAGTGACTAAGAACCTCGCTGCTTTGAATTCAGTCTATGAAATGGAGTTGAAGGATGCAGACAGCCACGTGAAGAATATGAACAAGTTCTATGAGAGCTTGACTGGCGCTATGAACGGACTGTCAAAGGTTGGCGACAATACCGCGAAGTTTACTTCCGAGTTGGGTAAACTGACTGATAATCTCACTTCATTGAACAAGGTTTACGGCAGCATGCTTACAGCCATGAAAGGTGGCGGACAAAACGCATAATTTTTTAAAGGTTTCTAACGTTTAAACTAAAAATCACAAAATGGCAAGTGGAAAAGAAACCCCGCGTCAGAAGATGATAGGCATGATGTACCTCGTGCTTACCGCGCTGCTCGCGCTCCAGGTAAGTAATGCCGTACTTGAAAAATTTGCTATAATCAACGAAACGCTGACGACACTGATCGAAGATGGGAAGAAGAAGAGCGAGGGGACGTTGGCAGCGATTATTGATGAGGCCGGTAAAAGCCAAAGTCCTAATGTCGTAAGCGCAAAAGAGCGTGCACAAAAAGTAAGAGATCTTACGAAAAGCACGCTGGCAAGCATCGATGAATTGAAGAAAAAGATTCTGTCGCTCTCCGGTACCGATGTGGTCAACGAAAGTGTTATCAACGACCATAGCTCTAAAGTAGCTACGATGATGATAGACCCTAATTCAAAAGGCCAGGAGGGAAAAAAGTACGAGAAGTTATTGAACGATTATGTGAAGCAACTGAGCGAACTTTCAGGAATAAAAGATTTTGATAAGCTGGCTAAGCCTCCAAAAGAAATTCCATTGTTCGCGAATGATGATGATCACGTACGGAAAGACTACCTGACATTTACATTTGAAAATACTCCGGCTATTGCAGCGTTAGCTTCGGTTACGCAAACACAGACTGAGATATTGGAATATGAAAATCGCGCACTTGACAAGATACGCGAAGAAGCAGGTGCTGACCGTATTAGCTTCGACCAGTTTGTACCAATGGTAAGAGCAAAGTCTTCCGTGGTTGCCGCAGGTGCGAAGTATGAAGCTCAAATGTTTCTGACCGGTTCTTCTACTGCAATCTTGCCTGAGTTCTACAAAGACGGTGCAAAGCTCGATGTAATTGAAGATGCAACGGGTGTGAAAATGGGTAAAGTTGAATTCATTGCTTCAGGTGGAAATTATAATGAATTGGGCTTTGCAAAGAAATCATTCAAGGCTGAGATCAAAATGAACGACAGAACGTTCACTGAAAACATCGAATACGAAGTTGCACAACCTACGATCCGTGTTACTACTGGTAATGCACCTACGCTTTACATGAACTGTGGTAACAATGTGTTCATTGAAGTCCCTGCGCTTGGTACCAACTACAATCCTTCTTTCTCTGCTGGTGGATCGGCTGAAATCATCAAGGGTAATAAGCCTGGAAGGGTCACTATCATCCCTAAGCAACGCAAAATTTCCGTCGCTGTGAGCAATGCGGGAACTCCGATTGGAACGCAGGGATTCGACGTAAAGAATGTACCTGATCCTCGCTACACCGCCTATATCGGAAATACACCTGTTGATCTGAGACAAGGTATACGCGCGAATCAGATAGGTGCTCTTCGCTTTGCTGCCGAACCCGAACAAAACTTTAAAGAGGAAGTTCCAAAGGATGCACGTTATAGGATCAGAAGAGCTGAAGTTATTCTTGGTCGTGGTACCTCTCCTGCTGCTCGTATGAATGCAACAAACGAGAACCCCGATTTGCGCGCTTGGGCAGGCCAGGCCAGACCCGGTGATAGAATAATTATTGACATTAAGGATGTTTCCCGCAGAACCTTCAAGGACGAAGACGAAAAAGTTGTTCCTAAAGGATCGACCGGTATCATTCAGATCCCAATCAATTAATGATGATGAAGAAGTCACTTATAATCGCTTTACTTGCTTCCGCCTTTTCTGGCGCGATGGCTCAGGAAGTTCAGGATTTGGAAGTTCAGTATAACCCGAATTCTCTTAACCCTATTCCTGTCTATGAGCAACACTATAAAGTTCGCGTGTGGAGAACCATTGACTTGAAGGAAAAACAAAACAAGGGATTCTTTGCAAGGAATGGCGAAATCAGCAAACTAATAATCGATGCTGTGAAGTCGGGAGAACTTACCGACGTTTACACGAGTGACTCTCTGACCAGAAAGATGTCGAAGGAAACTTTCCTTGAAGGTTTGGTTGCAGAACAAGCGCAAACCTATCAGGCATGGAGCCCGACACAGCCATTCTACACCGACGATATAGTTTCACACAACGGCAAGAACTGGCGCGCAGTCCAGGACAGCGAAGGCGTGACACCAAGCGATGATGCGGTTGACAACTGGGCTGCAACTACAATGGGTAGTGGTCTGGAATACACTGTTCAAGATATGTACACACTCCGCCTCGTGGAGGATATAATTTTTGACCGCAGGCGTTCACGCTTGTACTACGACATCCAGGGAATGGAAATCGTAATACCGGGCGAGAAGACGAACACCGGTATCGAAAGGTCGCTTGGTTGGTTCCTGTATAAAGACCTGGAAAAACTTTTCAGGAATAATATTCCAAAGGCAGTTTGGTTTAACAGCCAGAATTCAGCGCAGAATAAAAACTTTGCGGATGCAATCCTGCTTAGATTATTCAAGGGGTCGATTTATAAGATTCAGAACCCGGATGACGACCGGATCGAGGATATTTACCGTAACAACGGAAGACCTTATCAGGAAAGCGTTTGGGCACGTGAGTGGACGGAAATGATGCTCATGGAAAAAGAACACAACTTGTGGGAATTTTAATATTGAACTTTTCAAAGGAAAAGGGAGGTCTGGAAAGAGCTCCCTTTTTTATTTTATAATGGCCAGTTGAACACTGAATCCGATAGCTATC
>CAMLER010000382.1 GCA_946478915.1 uncultured Chryseolinea sp. | reverse complement strand
ATAAAAACATTCCAGGCGTGTCATGGATTGATAGACTTAAGAATCGTTGGAATTTGGGGAGCACGTTCCAGGTGATTGTTGTATTGGTTGTATTTGCATGTACTGGTTTTACTATACTGTTTATAAAAAGACCGCTGCTAACATTCCTCGCTGGCGAACAGGGCGATACCGTGTTGGCTTCAGTTTTATATTATATCTTAATATTGCCACTCTATAATGTTATATTATTGGGCTATGGGTTTTTGTTCGGACAATTCAGTTTTTTTTGGGCGTTTGAAAAAAGGCTGTTTAAAAGATTATCATCGATTGGAAAAACTAAAAAGTAATGCCATGAAATTTCATCAACTGGTCGTAATCACAGCAATCTTTTTAGCAGCATGTACGCCTCAGAAATATGTTTACCATTTCGACAAGTACGATTATAATGTTGGCAAGAAAACAGAATCTCCGACTGAGGAAACAGAGGTCGCGATAGGTCCGCTGTCGATCGAAAGGGAAGCGCTGGTGGTAAGTGCCGGCCCACAGCCGGTTTTGACCAATGATCCCCACCAAATTGCAGTTGAGGAGAAGGTAAAGACGATGACTGAAAAGGTCAAGGCCATGTCAAAAGCTGAACGGAAAGAATTCAGAAAAGAGTTGAAGAGGGAGTTGAAAGTCCTAATAAAGAAAGATGTCAAGAAGACCGACAGCGTGGATTCAATAAAGCGAACAAAAGTATTCGACACGCTTGCTGCTCTGGCACTCGTTTTTGGAGTTGGCGGTATTGTGTTGATTACACTAGCCAACATCAGCAATGCCTTCTGGATAGTCGGGGCAATTGCATTAGCAATCGGAGCATTCCTGTTCGTGAAGTGGGTAACGAATGGCAATGGATAAAGTCCAGTTCCTGTGCTAGGCAGCAATTCCGGTAGCCAGCACGATAACTTTGTTATTCAAAACCTCTACGACACCGCCGAGGATGCGAACTTTGGCAGATGTTTCCTTGCCCTTATACTCAACCACTCCTTCATTTAACAGGCTGATTAAAGGTGCGTGATTATCCATTACCTGAAATGAACCGTTGACGCCGGGGAAGGTAACAATGGTTACTTCACCTTCGAATACCTTTTTTTCCGGAGTCAGGATTTCAAGTTGCATTTGGAATTGGAAGATTAGAAAATTAGAAGATTGTAAGATTAGCCGCGCGCTTCCGCCAGGATCTTTTCACCTTTCTGAACAGCATCTTCGATGCTTCCCACAAGGTTAAAGGCCATTTCAGGAAGGTGATCATACTCACCGTCCATAATAGCATTGAATCCTTTTATGGTATCCTTAATATCCACAAGAACACCTTTCAGGCCCGTGAACGCTTCCGCCACGTGGAAAGGTTGAGACAAGAAACGCTGCACACGACGAGCTCTTGTAACAATCAATTTATCTTCGTCGGATAGTTCATCCATACCAAGAATGGCGATGATATCCTGCAATTCCTTGTAACGCTGGAGTATATTCTTTACGCGCTGTGCACATTTATAATGTTCATCGCCAACAATTTCGGGACGAAGGATGCGCGATGTTGAATCCAGCGGATCCACCGCAGGGTAAATACCAAGCTCAGAAATTTTTCGGGAAAGCACTGTTGTCGCATCCAAGTGAGCAAAGGTTGTTGCTGGCGCGGGGTCAGTCAAGTCATCGGCAGGTACATAAACGGCCTGCACTGAAGTGATTGATCCATTTTTTGTAGAGGTAATGCGTTCCTGCATGGCACCCATTTCGGTTGCAAGTGTCGGCTGATATCCTACCGCTGATGGCATACGTCCCAAAAGTGCAGATACCTCCGATCCAGCCTGGGTAAAACGGAAAATGTTATCTACGAAAAAGAGAATATCGCGTCCCTTGCCCTGACCATCGCCGTCCCGGAAATATTCAGCCACAGTGAGTCCTGACAACGCTACCCGTGCGCGGGCGCCCGGAGGCTCATTCATCTGCCCGAACACAAACGTTGCTTTCGAGTCTTTTAATTTGTCATTATCCACTTTCGATAAATCCCAGCCGCCACCATGAAGTGATTTCAGGAATTCATCACCATAGTTTACAATACCGGCTTCAATCATTTCGCGCAGAAGGTCATTTCCTTCCCGTGTTCTTTCTCCTACCCCTGCAAATACTGACAATCCTGAGTATGCTTTTGCAATATTGTTGATCAACTCCTGGATCAGTACCGTTTTACCTACACCAGCACCACCAAACAAACCGATCTTTCCACCCTTGGAATAAGGCTCGATAAGATCGATAACCTTAATTCCTGTATACAGAACTTCGGTTGAAGTTGAAAGATCCTCGAAAGGTGGAGCCTGGCGGTGAATAGGCAACCTTCCTTTACCGGTTGGTTGTGGAATACCGTCGATGGCCTCACCCACAACATTGAAGAGACGGCCTTTAATATCCTCTCCAATAGGCATTTGTATTGGCATACCCGTGTCCGTGACCTTCATTCCGCGGACCAGCCCGTCGGTACCTTCCATTGAAATGGTCCGAACCCGATCCTCACCAAGGTGTTGTTGGCATTCCAATACGACTTTTGTGCCATCTGCCTTTGTAACCTCCAGAGAATCAAGGATGTTCGGTAGGGTTGCACCTTCGCTATCAAAAGCCACATCCACCACCGGACCAATTACCTGGGTGATCTTTCCAATATTTGCCATTCGAAATTTATTTGAAATTTTATGCTCAGAAATTCGAGCGCAAAACTAGGCTTTTCTGGGCTAAGAGCCAAAGACGAATCTTAAAAAGGTTAGGATTAATAGGGTCTTTTTTTAGACCACATTCAACACAATTCTGAAGGTCGTGCCCATATTTTCTTCCGAAGATTTCACAAAGATTTTTCCGTTGTGGTATGCTTCGATAATTCGTTTGGCAAGAGTCAATCCCAGACCCCATCCTCTTTTTTTGGTGGTGAAACCAGGACGAAATACATGGTCCAATTTTGATCTGGGAATGCCTTTGCCCGTATCGGAGATATCAATAAAAACTTTCCCTTCGTTGCCCCGGAGAATTTTTATGGCTATCGTCCCGGTATTTCCCATAGCGTCAACTGCATTTTTGCAAAGATTCTCTATCACCCATTCAAAGAGGGGAGCGTGCACGTTTGCAAAAATATTTTCGGAAAGCGTGAACACTTCCATTCTCACTTTCGATGATACCCTCGGACGCAAATAGTTAACCACATTATTAATAAGAGAAACAACATTCTCTTTCCTTAGTGACGGTATAGAACCAATGCTGGAGAAACGTTCAGTAACAATGCGTAGCTTTTGAATATCCTTCTCTAATTCCTCCACCACTCCTTTGTTCTTAACGTCCGGGTCATCGCGAATCACTTCAACCCAAGCCATAAGCGATGACAAAGGCGTTCCCAATTGATGGGCTGTTTCCTTCGCCAACCCAACCCATACCTGATTTTGCTCGGCGGCCTTTGAGTAGTTAAAGGCGAGGTAGGCTATGAATCCGAATATGGCAATAACAGATAATTGTATGTAGGGATAGGCAATCAGTTGTCGAAGGAGAAATGAGTTCTTATAATATATGTATTGCGTACCAAATACTTCTCCGGTCTGCGGGTCTCTCAGTGTGACCTGAATGGGTTCATACGTCTCCCGCATCATTTGCATTTCGGCCTGAAGGAACTTAATTTTCCGCGCCTGGGGCCAATCCTCCTCGAGATCAAGGTTTCGGTACGACAACACAGTTGCGCTGTCACCTATCTGGATAATAGGTATGGAATTATTTTGAAAAAGAATTTCCTGTGCAATAAAATTGACGTCTCCATACGAGTTCTCGTCGTTGGCGGTGTGCTCAATCGCTTTCGCATATAGCTGAACGAACTGGCGCTCGCGCTCTTTCAACTGATCCACCAGAATGTTTGTATAGTAGATTGAACTGATACTGATCAACACTGAAACAGCCAGAACTACCCATTTAAGCGTTGAATTATTCCGATAGAAATCGAGTGAGGGCATTGGGACTTTCTTGCTCATTCAACCCTGAAGTTACTCAAAAACCAATGAGCCAATCTTCCAATCTTCCAATCTTTCAATTTTCCAATCTTCTCACCCCTTCATCATAAACCAACGTGCCATCACTTTGTAGTTAATCTTGGTTCCATGCATGAGGATTCCCACGCGATAGATACGCGAGGCTACCCATGTTGTCAGGACAAAGCCTCCAATAAGGCAAACCATGGATAATATTAATTGCCAGGTTGGAACGCCAAAACCTATTCTTCCCATCATTGCAATAGGCGATGTAAATGGTATGACCGACAACCAGACGCTGGTCGGTCCATGGGGATCATCCAGGATAAAAGTGAAGAGACCAAAATATGCAATGAGCATCGGGATAGTAATAGGGAACATGAATTGCTGAGCTTCGGCCGGACTGTCGACTGCTGAACCCACGGCAGCGAACAGCGCACCATATAATAGATATCCACCAAGGAAATAAAAGAGAAAGGTAAAGATCAGATAGCCAAAAGGAATCTTTGACATCGTGGAAAGTATTTCAGCGGTTGCCTGGTTTTGAACTTGTGCGTCCGGATATTGCTGGCTCATCTCATTGATCATTTGATCCTGTGGCATGTTGAGTCCGAAAAATCCGAGTACAACCGAGGACAAAGTTGTTATCAGTATGATCCAGATTAAGAATTGAAGCAAGCCGACCGATGCAAGGCCCATAATTTTCCCCATCATCAGTTGAAATGGTTTTACGGACGAAACAATTACCTCGACAACCTTGCTGGTCTTCTCCTCGATTACGCCCTGCATGATCTGTGCGCCATAAATAAAAATAAACATGTACATCAGAATTCCGAAGGCCATGCCGATACCGAATAAGACTTTTGAATTCGATGTCTGTTCGTCGCCTTCTTCAGAGACATTTATCGTTGTCAGAGATATGTCTGTCTTAATATCATCGAGCACCTTCTGACTGATGTTGAACTTCACCATTTTCAATTCGCGCACCCGGTTCTCAAGAATACCTTCAAGATTGCCTATCTCGTTGGGACTCGGATTAACCTTTGTGTATAGCGTTATTCCCTGGGGATTTTCCAAGTCGAACTGTGGAATGTGAAGTAATCCAAAGCTTTTATCTGCCTGAAAAGTTTTTTTTGCATCCGTTATTGATCCTTCAAACTTCTTGAAGATAAATTTTCCGGTGTCAGGGACAAACGTGCCACTCTCATCAACGTAATGAACAACGCTCTTGGAAGCATTCTTTTTTTGTTCGATTGCCACATAGGTCAGGATTGCCATCAACGCAGGAAAAATCAATGGAAGTAAAATCGTGGCAATCAGAAATGATTTTTTTTGAACGCGGTTCAAGAACTCCCGCTGAATAATAAGCCAGATCTTATTCATGCTTTTTCTCCTTTGACAAGACTTATGAAAATTTCGCTCATGCTTGGCACTTTTTCGATGAAACTATGCACCTCTGTAACTTCTGTTAAATCGCGTATAAGCAAATTTGGATTTATAGACTCATTCATTTTTAGCGTCGATTTGAAGAAATTGTCTTCAAGGTTTTTTTGTGCGATGATTTCAA
>CAMLER010000381.1 GCA_946478915.1 uncultured Chryseolinea sp. | reverse complement strand
CCGCTGTCAGGTCAGTAGAACGCAATTCAGAAATATCTTTGAAATGATTTTTCCTCGCGAAGATTAACTTCTCAGCATCTTCCTGCCGCAATCCTTTAATGTTTCTAAGACCCAGACGTAACACCCAATATTTTCCCGACCGCTCCTCCAACTGATTATCCCACATCGAATAATTGATATCTGCCTGTTTAACTTCAACGCCATGCTTACGCGCATCGATTACGATTTGCGCCGGTTGATAAAAACCCATTGGCAGACTGTTCAGCAACGCGCAGGCAAAGACATCCGGATAATAACACTTGATCCAGGAAGATACGTAAACAAGAAGTGCAAAACTTGCCGCATGACTTTCCGGGAATCCATAGCTGCCAAACCCTTCGAGTTGTCTGAAGACTCGTTGCGCATACTCCAGCTTATAACCGTTCTTTAACATCCCTTCGATAAGCTTCTCCTCAAAATGAGCCACCACCCCCTTCGCTTTGAATGTCGCCATGCTGCGCCTTAGCTCGTCAGCCTCAGCCGGTGTAAATCCTGCCGCAACAATCGCTATCTTCATTGCCTGCTCTTGGAATAACGGTACACCTAGAGTACGGCCCAGAATTTCTTCCAACTCCTTTGATGGGTAGTCGACAGGTTCCTCCCCATTCCTTCGTCTGAGGTATGGATGAACCATATCTCCCTGAATCGGTCCGGGTCGAACAATAGCAACTTCAATTACAAGGTCATAAAAACATTTCGGTCTAAGCCTGGGTAACATTGACTGCTGAGCGCGGCTCTCAATCTGAAAAACGCCGATCGTATCAGCATGACTGATCATTTCGTACACCACAGGATCATCTTGTGGTATATTGGCCAGTGTAAGGTCCAGATTGTAATGCTTTTTTGCGAGGTCGAAGGCTTTCCGAATACAGGTCAGCATGCCCAGGGCCAGGACGTCTATTTTTAGGAATCCTAGTGCGTCAATGTCATCTTTGTTCCATTCGATACATGTGCGATCCGCCATGCGCGCATTTAAGATGGGACAAAGATCCGAAAGTTTATCTTGCGTGATAACGAATCCGCCAGTGTGCTGACCCAGCTGACGGGGAAAACCCATAAATTGTGCTGTGAGTTGCATAACCTTCTGGAGGTTGTGATCCCGGGCATTTAAGCCCAGTTCAGCGAGGCGTTTACCTTCCATCCATTCATCAGTAAACTCCCAAATTGATCCTGATAACTTAGTTACAACATCTACCGAAAGGCCCATTGCTTTTCCTACATCCCTGATAGCGCCCTTATGATGTTGTTGGGTTACAGTCGCAACTATAGCAGCGCGATCTCTTCCATATTTTCTATAGATGTATTGGATAACTTCCTCGCGGCGCTCGTGTTCAAAGTCCACATCGATATCAGGTGGTTCATTTCTGGCCGATGATATAAATCTTTCAAACAGAAGATCAAACTTTGAAGGATCCACCGAAGTAATACCTAAACAATAACAAACAGTTGAATTCGCTGCTGAACCACGGCCCTGACAAAGTATTCTGTTCTCACGGGCGTATCGAACCAGGTCATACACAGTAAGAAAATAAGAGGCATAATTCATATCTTCAATGAATTTCAACTCGTATTGAATGTTTGTCTTAATCTTATCCGGAACATGTTCTCCATAAATTTCTTGGGCTCCCTGCCAGGCAAGCCGCGCGAGCTCCTCCTGCGGAGAATGTCCGCTCGTGGTTATTTCCCGGGGATATTGATAGTGTAATTGGTTGAGCGAGAATTTACATGCATTAACAATTTCCTGCGTATACTCAATAGCGTCAGGATGCTGACGAAATAGACGATTCATTTCTATTTCATCTTTTAAAAATCTTTCAGCATTTGGATAGAGCTTAAATCCTGCATTGTATATAGTACATTTTTCGCGAATACAAGTCACCACGTCTTGCAGTTCCCGGCGCATAGGGTGATGGTAATGTACATCATTGGTGGCAACCATTGGAATCCAAAACTTTTTAGCGAGCTGAAATATCCTGTGCAGGATTTTTGAATCATCTCCACAATACGAACGACTGGCGGCAATAGATAGTTGGTCACCAAAATTTTCATGGTATTCTTTCACTGCTTGCTTAAATGTGAGATCAAAATCAAATGTTCTATCTAATGCTGTCGGGGGAATAATGATAAGTTTGGAACCTTTGCAATGGGCATAAGCATCCGCCTTATATAGTATACATTTTCCTTTCTCCGTGCGCATGTTGCCTATCGTCAACATTGAAGAAAGCCGGGAGTAAGCTTTCTTGTCAGTTGGAAAGGCTAGCAATGACGGTCCATCAACCAAATCAAGACGACATCCTGGAACCATCCGAATCCCAAACTTTTTTGCTGCAACGTGACCTCGCACGATTCCAGCAAAAGTGTTCCTGTCGGTTATTGCGATTTCGCTATAGCCATAAGTTGCCGCCTGTTCCACCAGTTCTTCAGGATGAGAAGCACCGCGAAGAAAACTAAAATTTGTGGTGACCTGTAGTTCGCTATATTTCATCAGACCTGGTGCTTAAAACTTATGCAAAGTAGCCGTGGATAAACCATTGAAAAGTTTTATCGTGGTAATGGCCGAGCCTGAATAGCCAGTACCTTTTACCATCCTGATCCTCCACCCGATAATAGTCCCGATGTTGGCCCTGTTGCAACCACCACTCCTGTTCAATTCGCTCAGGACCATCAGCGCGAGTGATGCGATGTACCTTGCCCTTATACTGAAAAAGCATGGGAGGATAATCGGGTATAGGTGCTGTAACTTCAATTTTTTCGGGATGTGGCAATAGAAGCACTGGTCGAAGTCTGTCCTTCCGCCATTCTGTTGAAGGTTGTTCGTGAAGGCCCGACGCTCTCGCGATGGATCTTTCAGGCCAGTAATGTTCAGCAGGGAGATAACGTATTGGCTGTATGCCACACTTTATATGGACCCGATCTATGAGTTCTGATACGCGATGATCGTGAAGACCGGATTTAACAGTCCACAAATGTTCCTGCGACGGCAAATGAGTTTCGACTTTCGAGGCCTCGAGTACAAATAATTCGATTCCCAATCCTGGCTCAATTGAGGAAATCTTAAGTTTGAACAATTTGAAAAGATGTTCTACATAATGGGAAGGCCTGCTGGTTCCAATTTCAATTTGCTCTATTTTGCCATCAACTCTATACGATTTTAAGGAGGCTTGTCTAAGTCCCTTTTGCTCTTGTCTCAACCGAAAACAAATGGTTGTCAGCAACTGATCTAAGGCTATTTCAATGCCACCAAGTGTAACAATGGGTTCTAAACATGGCAGCCTTGCTTGATAGGGTTCAATTGGTATCACCGGTGTAAGAACATCTTCCGTGCGACCCGACACCCGATCTAATCGATGCAGAAATTCAACTCCAAAACGACGCCTTAGCGATTGACGAGGCATAAAAATAAATTGCTTTATCTGGTGAAGACCAAGTTTGTGTAACCGTTCCACTGCTTCGGGTTCAATACGCAATGATTCAGCGGGCAAATTAAGTAGACTCTCGATGTGCTGGCCTTCGGGTACTATACTAATCTGGCCATTCTGAGTTCCGTAACGAACCACAGCCCAGGCAACGCCAGGGGTATCTGCAATTGCCGCCTGGACATCATATCCCCGTTTCGATAGTTTTTCTACTATCGTATTAAGGTAACGTTGTTCTCCTCCCCAAAGATGTGCACAGCCGGTGGCATCGAGAACTATTCCATCGGGTTCATCAACGGATGCGATAGGTGTAAATCGAACACACCACGTAGCCAGTCGCTTCAATATTCTTGGACGAAGGTCATTCTTGTCCTCCATAACTTGCAGGTCAGGTACAACTGCTCTCGCGTCAGCCAATACCATATCCGTTGTAATCCCATTTTTCATGGCCAACGCATTCGCGGCAGTAACGATCATCCTTCCATGGTTGACTGTGTACAAGACAAATGGCATACTATGCAGATGAGAATTGGTCAGGCTATGCCAATCTGTTAGAAGATGACGAAACCAGATGGAAACATATCGCCTTGCCATATATCACATTGCTTTTTGAATTTTTGAAATGGATGAATCGTCCTCAGATTGATATAATGTTGTTTTATCTGTTACCTGATCGGACGTGATGGCTGTCTCAAATTTTCCTGCTGACAACCTGACGTCCCATACCCCAGGCCGACCGTTGCGAATTCGCAAAAGCTCGACCCTCCATTGTGGAAAGCCTACACCTGGAAGATTTTCGGCTATATAGCTTGGCAAGGATGTGATCCTCCATCGCGTAACACTTGCTGTTGCAGTCGGTGTGGCGGAGCTATGGCAAAGCAGAAAACCGCTTACTTCGCTTTGTTCAACCGCAAGTTGCAGGCGTCGCGAAGCAGTAAAAGATATGCGGGTAACTTCGCCGATTACCGCAGTTATTACCGGACATTTCAACGCTTCTTCTACCGACCATAGAACATGTTTTTCACTCTTCACATCAACAAATACAATTTTGTCCGGCTGGATACCCATTGATTCTAATGCAGGTGGGAATATTCTGGGTCCTTGAGCAACCCAAAAGACAACTCCGTTGTTTGCCATCATAGGTTTTAACAACCCTGTAATAAATCCACAGGTGGCGGCGCCATCTTCCAAATTGCTATACAAGAATTCATGAATAGCACCTAATGGAAAGGAGTTATTAGGAAAAGCATCCGCAAGGGGTCCAAGAGGTATGGCTGGGGTATGTGCATTCGTGGTTTTGAACCCCTGTAGCGCAAGAATTTCCTGTTGCAGTTGCGAAATGATATTGGCTTTGCCTGGAGTCACAATACCCCAAAGATAGTAATATTTACTAATAATGTTAGTTTAATTAACTAATATTATTAGTATATAATATTAATAGAAAACATTGGTACCAAAACCGATGACCCGTGGGCCAAATATTTTTATCATGTGGTGAACGTCATATGGCAAATCATTTTCACTATATATTGGCAAATCCACTTTATAGCAAACATTGTATCACCTGACCTGTTATACAGGAGTTTTCCGATGTTTAACCCTAAAAACAAAAACGTATGAAAAATTTATTGATCGCTTTGTTTGTATGCACTGCTTCCGTGGCTGCTTTTGCTCAAGATCCTTCTTCCAGCGCCACTCCTGCCCCTACACAGGACCAGACTACCAATGACATGCAACCTGTAGCTGCCAGCGACCTTCCTGCTGCAATAACTGCTTCATTGGAAGGCCAGGACTATAGCGGCTGGACAGTTGGAAACGCCTACAAAAAAGAAAAAGATGGCAAGACCATTTATAAAGTAGAACTCACAAAAGGTGGTGAAACAAAAACTGTAAAATTTGATGCTGAGGGAAACAAGCTAAAAGGAAAAGATAAGGACAAGGAGAAAGTAGTTCAATAAATAGAGTTACTATGCTACTTCGTCACCGTGGCCGAGGTTTTTTAAACGTAGCGGCTGGGAATTGGTAATATGGTTGCCGAATGGCTTCGCAAAGTGCGCACCTTCATTCCCTATCCCCTCCTTCAAAAATCGCAAACATGACAAAGTAGGATTAGGAATTAAGTGTATAAAT
>CAMLER010000380.1 GCA_946478915.1 uncultured Chryseolinea sp. | reverse complement strand
TAAAAATGCGCTTGCGTTTTCCACCTCTGACCTCTGTCGCTTCTCCGAATTTTGACCTAAGGAACCCCTTTTCCTCCAGCCGGTGCAAGGCGGTGTGGACCGCCGCTATGTTTACAATCCGACCGGTTTGGATTTCAATTTCTTTCGTAATACTAACGCCATAGGCTCCCTCCCGCAGGATACCGGTGGCCAGCATTACCAATTCTTCAAATTCGCCCAGATAGGTTCCCTTCATGACAATATTATTTATAAATGTATATAATATTATAAGAATACCATAGGACGAGCAGAATATTTTAGGTAACCGTTAAGATTATCCGTTGGCCAACAATAGTAACAGCTTCTTATATTGTGTGATTGAAAAACTAACCCTAACCAAACCGACGTATGAAAAGTATTCTTCAAAACATCATGCTGGAAAACAAGAAACTCGAACAGGAATTGGAGGCTCCATCAAATACCATCGATAGCGCGCAGGGAATTGATAATCGTCGTGATTTTCTGAAAAAGACTGCTGTTGCAGGTATTAGTCTCGGCGCATTCCTGTCGATGCCCATCGAGGACACAATTGCTCAGACAACCTCGAAAGTACCTCGAGCGTCTTCTCCCTCCGATTTAAAAATTACGGACATGCGATGTGTCACAATCGACAATGGTACATCATTTACCAACGCACGAAATGTGATCATCCGCGTTGACACAAATCAGGGTGTTTACGGATTAGGTGAAGTGAGGGATGGAGCCGACAAGCGTTACGCATTGTTCCTGAAAAGCCGGATACTTGGCAAGAATCCATGCAACATCGAAATGATTTTTAAAATCATTAAACAGCATGGTGGTCACGGACGCAAAGGAGGTGGTGTGAGCGCAGTTGAAATGGCAATGTGGGATATACTGGGGAAAGTATACAACGTGCCGGTGTGGCAACTCCTCGGCGGAAGATACCGCGACAAAATTCGGTTATACGCATATGTTCCACAACATGACAGCGCTAACATGGACGTTGAAAAATTTAAAGCTGATTGCAAGATCCGCATGGAAGACCAGGGATTCACATGGATGAAAATGCATCCCGGTGTCCACGCATACTACAAAGTGCCGGGCGCTATCGTTAATTCGAAATATGTCATCGGTTTTAATGAACCCAACCTTGACGATTATCTATCCTACCAAAATACTCGTCATGGTCTATCTGCGATACAGATCACTGACAAGGGTTTGGATATACTTTCAAATTACGTGGGCACGATTCGGGACGTAATCGGATATGATATCCCGTTATCGGGCGATCATTTTGGACATTTCGATCTCAACAACTGCATTCGTGTAGCGAATGCGTTGGAAAAATACAGACTGGCATCCATGGAGGATTTCGTTCCCTGGGATAGAACAGACCAGTTAAAAATGATCACTGACTCCATAAACTCGCCAACTATCACCGGAGAAGATATCTACCTCAAAGAAGAATTTAGGAAACTGTGCGATCAGCATGCTGTTGATATCGTCCATCCGGATATGGGAACCTCGGGCGGAATACTGGAGACCAAAAAGATTGGAGATTACGCGGAAGAAAGTGACATGGGCATGAAGATGCATTTTGCAGGCACACCAGTCTCGTTCATGGCCAACGTACACTGCGCAGCGGCTACTCAAAATGTTTTGGCTTTAGAAGTACCCAATCAGGTTGTTGATAATCCATGGTGGCCAAGACTTGTAAAAATGGCAGGCAAGCAGCCGCTTTATACTAAGGGTTTTGCAAACGTTCCACTCGACGCTCCAGGCCTCGGTGTAGAGTTAAATGAAGATGAAGTAAAAAAACATCTACATGCAGAGGATAAATCATACTTCGCTCCCACTCCCGAATGGAATGAAAAGCGGTCTCATGATAGACTATGGAGTTGAGATAAATACGCAAAACTGACCTCGCTTTATATTTTTTTGTATAAGCACACGGCACATTGACCGCTTATAAAGAATTCGTCCAGGCTGTGTACTGCGTACGCAATAACGTTTGAAAAATTCTTAAATTTATTGTCAATCAGTGGAATAATGATTTTACGAATTGCTGGCCTGACCGTCTTGTTTTATTGCCTGCTAGTGAGTGGATTCTCGCAGCAAGTGGTGAACTATGAGACTGATGTTCGGCCGCTGCTTTCTGTAAAATGTTTCGAGTGCCACAATACTGGCAACCCAAAGGGCGGCGTAAATCTTGACAACTACAAAGAGCAAGGAAGGGTTATTGAAGATGGACAATTCTGGCTGAAGGTGCTGGATCAAATTAAGACGCGGGAAATGCCGCCTAAAACGGAACCACCTTTATCTGCGGAACATTATCATAAGCTGGTGGATGGAATCAACAGCATATTGCAAAGCTCTCTTCAGAAAAAGAGCCCGGGTCACGTCGTTATCCGCCGACTGAGTCATTCCGAATACCGTTATACTATTCTCGATCTCGTTCATGTAGATTTTGATGCGCGAAATTATTTTCCCTCCGATGGATCGGGCGGTGGTGGCTTTGACAATCAGGGAGGAGCATTGTTTTTCACCCCGTTGAAGCTGGAACGCTACTATGATGCAGCAAACGCGATAGTCGATTCCGCTTACGCAGATAAAAATATTTGGAAGAGCCTTGTTCCCAATGATTATAAACAAACATGGTGGCAACAATTTGCGAATTGGGTAAAGTCAGTCTTCAGCGATGACTACGAGGAGATCAATGCTCCGGAAGTTGCTGCTGGCAACGTGATATATCCCTTCGCAACGAAAGCGTACCGCCGGTTCCTGAAGGAGAGCGAAAAGGAAAAGCTGATAGGGATGTTCAAAGCAGTTTATGCTGAAACAGATTCCCTTGACAATCCTATGCGGTTCAACGCAAGTGTTGCACAAACACTAAAAACCGTTCTGGTATCACCTTACTTTCTTTACCGTGTAGAAGAAGAGCCTGAGATGGCTGGTTCCTATCCGTTGAGCAATTTCGAAGTCGCTACACGCTTATCCTATTTTCTCTGGTCAAGTATGCCGGACCAGGAGCTGTTCAATCTGGCGTATCTAGGTATGCTTGAAGATACTGTGGTGCTTGAAACGCAAGTCCGCCGAATGCTCGCAGACCCGAAAGCAAAACGATTTGCAGAAAACTTTTCAACGCAATGGCTAGGCATCACAAAGCTCATCAGCAATCAGCCTATTGTCGATGCTGAAAAGTTTCCCGGATTTGAAATGAAGATTCGGGAAAAGCTCTACAATGAGACCGTAGAATATTTTTACTATGTCCTCACGGAAAGTAAAAATTTACTGGAACTCGTGAGCAGCAACTATACTTTTCTTACGAAAGACCTGGCTGAATTCTATGGAATTGATGGACCCACCGGAGATGATTTTGAAAAAGTTATTCTGAAAGACTCTGTACGGGGCGGTGTATTGGGAATGGGAAGTGTGCTGGCAACAACTTCATTCGAAACGCGAACCAGTCCAGTGATACGGGGAAAATGGGTGATGGAGCAATTGTTGGGAATCTCTCCCCCTCCTCCGCCGCCGGTTGTTGCTGAACTAACAGAAGACGAGGCTATCCACAATGATCTGGGGTTGCGAAAAATCCTGGAACTGCATAGGTCCAAGCCAGACTGCCAATCTTGTCATGAAAAAATGGATCCGCTGGGACTCGGGCTTGAAAATTTCGACCCCACGGGCAGATGGCGAACCTCCTACGGAAAAGTACCGATCGACGCTTCGGGTATAATGTCGGATGGCAGGGCTTTTGAAGGCCCCGCGGAACTCAAGAAATTGTTGTTGACAGAAAAAGCAAAGATCGCGCGGAACCTGTCCTCGAGAATGCTTTCTTATGCTTTGGGCAGGTCTATCCTATTCACGGACGAGCCGGCGTTGCAGCGGTTGGACGCTTGCCTGATGCAAAACAATTTCAATCCTGAACCCTTCATCATTGAGCTTGTTAAAAGCTACCCGTTCAGGATGAAGCTGAATGATTTTGAAAAGAAAAGCACGGATGTATAACCGTAACGAAGGCATACATTTGAGATATAAATATTGGACGCAGATAAAATCAGAGACATGAAAAAGAAGTGGCAAATATCACGACGCAGGATGTTAAAAGGAATGGGTGCTTGCATTGCATTACCCTTTCTGGAGGCTATGGCTTTGCCCGGAGTTGGTGCTTATGCAGGTTCAAAATCACCTGTGCGCACAGCTTTCCTTTTCATGCCAAACGGTGTTCACCCCGAGCACTGGACACCGGAAAAAATGGGAACAGATTTCGATCTAACCCGCCAATTACTCCCACTTGAAAAATTCAAGAAGGACATTCTTGTACTTGGAGAATTAATGAATAAGAACTCCATTTTCAAAGGGGCAGACGGTCATTATGCAAAGTCGGCCAGTCTGCTTACCTGTATGCCAATTAAACAGACTATAGGCGATAACATTAGCAGCGGAGGAATTTCAATCGACCAGGTAATCGCATCGCAGGTTGGGCATGAAACACTCTTTCCCTCATTGGAGTATGGGCTGGACAGAATCACAACGGGCGTAGATATTAACGTAGGGTTTACACGCTTGTATGGATCAAGTATTTCCTGGCAATCACCCAGTCAGCCGCTGTCAAAGGAAATTGATCCCCGACTCGCATTCGATCGCTTGTTTCGATCATTTGTTCCAGGTGTGAAAATGAAAGAAGATCCCTGGAAACAAAGTGTTCTTGATCTGGTGATGGATGATGCCAAAACGCTAAAGAATAATTTGGGTAGATCTGATCAGGACAAAGTAAGCGAATACCTTGAATCGATCCGGAGTGTTGAAAAAAGAATCTCCAATAGTGCAAACAAGGAAAAGTTTGCGGCAAACATAACACCAGACATTCGCAAGGAACTCGTTAGAGTAAATCAAAATATTGATGAGTATGTGGAGGTATATGGCGGTGTTGATATTACAGAAAAAACCAGGTTAATGTTGGATATAATGGCACTTGCATTTTGGAGTGATGCAAGCCGGGTATCCAGTTTTATGTTCGGTAATAGCGTGAGCAACAGAAATTTTACATTCCTTGAAGGTGTTAATGGAAACCATCATTCTATATCTCATCATATGGATAAGGATGATCTCCTGGAAGAATACATTCGTATCACAGCCTGGCACGTGGAGCAGTATGCATATTTTCTAAACAAACTACAGAGCATCAAGGAAGGGGATAAAACCTTACTTGACAATTCCATGGTCTTGTTTGCTTCGGATCTGAGAGATGGAAACAGGCATTCTCCGAGAAATTTACCGATCGTTCTGGCTGGAAGTGGGGGCGGAAAATTCAAAACCGGACAAAACCTAAACTTCGCAAAAGAAACACCACTGGCCAATCTCTATTTGACGATGTTACATGCCTTGAACATTGAACATGATCGATTTGCTGACAGCACCAAAGCACTTTCTGAGATCCGAGCTTAAATAATAGACCATTGAGGGGCGTGTAATAGAATTGCGAATTGAGGAATTTAAAGAAAAAGTTAAGGCAGCCGGCTTTTAGCCTAACATTGTTTTTGCCTGGCTTGCTATTACTGTTATTGCCATTTTATCAACCTACAGAAATACCTTTTC
>CAMLER010000379.1 GCA_946478915.1 uncultured Chryseolinea sp. | reverse complement strand
GCTAATTTTTGTAGCCACCCGATAGATATTATTCGCATGCTGGTGAAACTTATCGTAGCTCATTTCAAACCGAACGAAGTGCAGTATGAGAACGCACGCGGCTATGCTTACTGACAACCCAAGTAGATTCACAACTGAAAAAACGCGGTTCTTCCACATGCCTCTGACCGAAGTGTACAAATGATTTATTAACATGCTTGATGATTAGGTCTTAATTCTATTTTGTTTCGAAGAATGATACCCGGTCGAAAAAAACGGATCGTGTTCCACATCAACCTTCTTCCCGCCTTAGACTTGCCGAACCGCTCGATGTGGCGATTGAACCTTTGAACCAAATCGCCTCCTATCCCTCATACGAAAAATCCGGGCAAAACCATTTAAGAAAGCCCAGAAAAAAGCGCATGGTTTTATTCATTCCCTTAGGTTGAAACCCCTATGAGCCTGCAAAAGATAGTATCATACTATGTCTTTATACCCTTCTGCCCTATTCCCCTATGTTACCCAATAAGAATTTTTCCCGCCACTATCACTCCACCTTAATCACATCAACCGGATTAGCATTTCCCGCTCTCCAGGCAGAATAGCCTCCCGAGAGTACTATCAACAGAAATGAAATACACAGCACACCTAGAAAAATGGATAAGCTGATATCTGTCCGGTACGCAAAGTCGCTGAGCCATTTGTCAACAAGGAGATAAGCCAGCGGTAAGGCAATAGCATTGGCCAGTAAAACAATCTTCAGGAAATAACTTACATGCAGCCAGCCGATCTGACTCAGGCTTGCCCCGAGAACTTTTCGGATGCCGAATTCCTTCATCCTTTTCACCGACATATAAAACGACAGCGAAAAAATTCCAAACATCGAGATGAGGATGATTACAAGGGTACCCACTTGTAAGGAAGCAAAGGCGCGATCCTCATTTTGATATTGGCGTTCATGAAGGTCTTCAACGATACGGATATCCGCCAACATACCCGGCATTAATTTCTCATAGGTTGATTTAATTGTTGGTATTACTTCGGCAAGCGGACTCCCCACTCTGATGTTTAGAGAGTTCCCTGGCCATAAATCGGGGGGCAACCGGATAATGACAGGCTCAATAATTTTATGCAGCGAGAGGTTGTTAAAATCCTTCACAACACCTACGACCGTTGCCTCCCAAACTTCCGCAGTCTGGTCAGGATGCCCTACTATAACTCTTTTACCGATCGGGTCAGACCACCCAAAGCTTTTTGCAGCAGTTTCATTTACGATAATAGCCTGTCTGGCATCAGATGCGCGGTCGGCGCTAAAGTTCCGCCCTGCCGTCAACCGGATGCCCATCGTCTGGAAATAATCGTGATCGACAAACAATTCATTCAGCAACATCGGTTCCATTTTTCCTGCCTTCTCAACCTGATACCAGTCTTTAAAGTAGGTTGAAATCGGCATAAGATAATAGGAGTATGATACCGCTTCGACTCCGGCAAGGCGTGCCATTTCGTTCTTCAATACCGGAACTCGCTCAGGAGGATATTCGTCAGGCATTACTAATGAAACAACGTTCTCCCTATCGTAACCGAGATCTGTTTGGCGAATAAAATTCAACTGCCTGCCAACGATCAAAGTCGCGCAAATGCAAATGACCGATATCACGCATTGAACCGTAAGCAGGATTTTTCCCAAATTCATGCCCGTGCCATAGGATGTATTGGCTTTCAAATCCTGCGCTGGCTTTTGAAGCGCAAGGATATAAGATGGATAAGCCGTGGAAATTACAACCAGAAAGAAAAGTATCAGTGCACTCAACAGAATCACATTCGGCTCGAATATCATATCAAATTTTAAATTCGATTCCAGCATTTCAGATATGGCCGGGAACAGTAGGTAAAGCAATCCGATTCCGATCACCATTGACAAAACGGAAATAGAAAGTCCTTCCAGTGCTACCTGGAAACCAATCTGGCGTTTCCCAGCACCCAGTACCTTTCGAACGCCTATCTCCCGCTTCCGTGTGTCGAAGTCAGCTATTGAAAGGTTAACGTAGTTGATACACGCAATTACAAACAGGAAGACACCTAAGAGCGAAAAAATATACACGTATTGCGACTGGCCTTTTTTAGTAAACTCCATTCGCAATGCCTCATCCAAATAAATGTTAGCAATTTGTTGCAGACTAATACTAAACTTTTCTTCTCCTCCATCGCCCGTCTTCACTAAATTTTTTCTTAGCAGTGGCAATGCCTTTTGTTCGATGCTGCGGGGATCGGAATGAGGTGTCAGTTTGACGAAGAGAATAACTGAATGGTCCCAAGTGATCTCCCATGAACTCCAGTCAGCATCCATCAAGGCATGAGCGCTGTGAAGAGCATTTACAGTAAGGTGAGAGTTTGAGGGAAAATCTTCGATCACGCCGGTTACTGTCAGGATACGATTCAAATGATCCGGTGATGAGAGCGTCTTGTTGATCGGATCCTCGTCACCAAATATCTGTTTTGCAGTGGTTTTGGTCAGAACTACTGAACCAGGTTGACTGAGCGCATGTCGGTCGCCATGAAGAAAGGTAAACGAAAGCACATCGAATATGGAAGAATCCGCCTCCACAAATCCTGTAAGTCGAAACAATTCCTCACCGTACTGCAATGTTACGCGACTGGTAAATCCCAGGCGTGCATATGCTTCAACGTCGGGAAAGTTTGCTTGCAACGCCGGGCCTATACCGGGTGGCACGCTGGCATAGTTCGCCAGTTTATCACCTTCCTGACGAATTGAGTTTACACGATAAATTTGCTCATATCCCTCGTGAAATTTATCAAAAGATTTTTGATACGTGACGTAGATAATGATGATCAGCAGGCTGAACAAGGCTAAAGCGAGGCCTCCGGTTTTGAACAGAAAATTGACTTTGTTTCTGATGATGTGGCGGCAGATGATTTTGAGGTAGTTTTTTATCATTTCCGTTATCCGTTAATTAGTTTTCCGTCCTGAACCATCGGGATATGTAACCATTTAAATAAATAGCAATAAAAAGGAAAATGCTGAAAGAATGGTAATTAATGTACCATTTAGTCGAGTCATGTAATCAAATTGTCTCAAACTATAAAGCGGACTCGTGCTTCTGACGGCTATTCGTGTTTCAAAGTCTTAGTTGGATTCGTGATAGCTGCTCTGATCGTTTGAAGACTTATGGTTAAAAGGGCTATCGTCAAGATTCCGGCACCAGCAAAAAAGAAAACCTGCCACCCTATTGTAGTTTTATAATCATAATTTCCAAGCCATTTCTGCATCGCCCAGTAGGCAAAGGGTGATGCAACAAAAAGTGAAATAAAGATAAGTTTCACGGGCTCTATCGAAAGCAATACCAGCACGCTGGTAATTGACGCGCCAAATACTTTCCTGATTCCAACCTCTTTTACACGTTTGTTTGCTATGTGAATGGATAGCCCGAGGATACCCAGGCATGAAATTAAAATCGCCAACGAACCCGACAGTGCTGACAACTTCTGGGTTTGTTTTTCATTGTGAAATTTCCTTTCGTATTCAACATCGGCAAAATGATATTCAAAGGGGAACTCAGGGTTATACTTCTTAAAACATTTTTCGGTTCTGTCAAGTGCCGCGGCTAACGGAATAGCATCCGAGAGCTTGAAATGAACGGTATAAAAATAGTTTTTACCCGCCCCAAGGATTACCATCGGGCTAATTTTCTGAAATGGCGATCGCGCTACAAAATCCTTGACAACTCCCACGATCTCCCATTTCCTTCCGTCGTCTATGAAATGCTCGCCAATGGGATTTTCAAACCGCATCCGGCTCGCCGCCGACTCGTTTATGATCGCCGACGACGAATCAGAGGGGAACTTCGTCAGGTCAAGGTCACGCCCAGCCACCAGGTTGAGACCGGCTGTTGTAACTATATGCTCATCTGCACCATAGCGATCGAAAATTACCTGCAATCCTGGATCCTTACCCTGCCATTGAATACCAGGTGTATTACTCCACATCTGGGTGATCGGCGAATAGGCTTTGGAAATCGAAACGGCTGCTCCGGTTTCCAGTAATTCCTTCTTAAGCGCTGTAAAGTTCCTCTCAAGGTCTCCGCTCATTGAATGATAGACCAGCCTCTCTTTGGAAAATCCCGTCTCCCTTTGTTGCGCGAAATTTATTTGCTCATTAACAACCAAGGTGCCGATAATCAAAACAAATGTGATTGTGAATTGAAATATCACCAAGGCTTTACGTACCGTGCTACCCGACCGTATCGAAAGGTAATTGCCTTTTAATACGCGCACGGGTCTGAAGGACGAAAGAAAAAAGGATGGATAACTTCCAGCTAGTAATCCCGAAAAAATAACAAGCCCAAAAAATGCGATCCAAATTTGCGGGTCGGCAAGATTCAGCACCAGTTGTTTTTCGGTCAACGTATTGAAAAATGGTAAAAGTGAATACGCCGCCAGAATTGCAATCAATCCCGCAATAGCAGCAACCAAAAGTGATTCGGTAAGAAATTGTCCGATCAGCGACTTATAGTTCGCTCCGACAGACTTTCTGACCCCAACTTCTTTCGCGCGCAACTCGCACCTGGCCGTTGTCAAATTCATAAAGTTGATGCAGGAAATAATGATGATAAACAACGCAATGACCTCAAACAATCTTATAACTTCGATACGGCCGCCCTCGGGCAAGCCATTAACAAAGCTCGAATATAATCTAAGTTTGCTAACCGGATACAAGAACATCTCGTTATGCTGCTGTCCTTCCGTATGTTGTCTTACAATATCCTTCATCTTAGAATTGAACTGTTCCAACGAGACATCTTCATGTAATTTTACAAAGGTCATCACGGAATTATTGCCCCAGTATTTGTCGTCCTCGCCCATCGCGCGCATCAACTCCCAGGAAAGCAGATAACCAAAATCAAATGCTGTATTGTTGGGCAAATTTTTTAAAACTCCCGTAACAATAAAGTTCAATTCTTCCGTCCCATATCTGAGCGTGATGGATTTGCCTTGAGCTGGTTCCTCGTCGAATAACCTGTCAGCAAATCCTTTGGTAAGAACTATCGAAAACGGGTCGTTCAATGCTGTGGCTGGATCACCGCTTAACAGCGGAAAATTAAACATGGACAGGAAAGGTGTCTCTGTGATGATTCCGGAGTTGTCCGTAAATTTCTTATCATCCTTTGAAACCAGGAATTCCATCTGGTAATCGGCATAGCTTACAGCATGCTCGACTTCAGGGTACTCCTCTTTCAGGGTCTTAGCCAATATCCTTGGCGTTGTGCTCCAGCATTCTATACGTCCATCAAATACGTCTCTGTTCCATGCTTCATAAAGTCTGTCACTATCGTGATGAAAACGATCATAACTCAGTTCGTTCTGCACCCAAAGCATAATTAAAATAACGCTTGTAATTCCAGTTGCCAGCCCTAAAATATTAATTGCAGAGAAAGTCTTATTTCTCAAACTATTGCGCATGGCAACCCGAAAATAATTGCTAAACATGGGAAGGTAATTTATGGCTACTGAAACTTTATTTCTAAACACGATGCCAGGACGGAAAAATCGAAATACATTCCAGATAAGTTTTCGCCTTGCAGTTGATACGCCCCATTTCTTC
>CAMLER010000378.1 GCA_946478915.1 uncultured Chryseolinea sp. | reverse complement strand
AAAGCATGAGAATGATCTGCTTCTGTTCCTGACTCTGGATTTGAAATGCCCCAAAAAATTGTTTTAACATAAGGCAAAATCAAATGTAAAAATAAAAAACCGGCCAGAAGACCGGTTTTTTAATGATAATGGTACACCATTTACTTTTTTGTCGAGGTGGTATCTTTCTTGGCTGGCGCCTTTGTTCCCCCACTCTTTTCCTGTTCGTATTCTGCGTTCAAACCCTGAATTACATCCTTGGAAACGTCCAGGGCTTCGCCGGCATATAATACATCGCTGGAAACATCAAATTTTAATACAAAATGCAAGTCTTTTTCGGCGGCAAATTTCTTCAAATACGCCGTTACGCGATCATATAATTCCTTGTTGAGTTTTGCCTCTTCCTCCATCAGCTGCTGACTAATGGTTTGCTGATACATCTGCAAATTCTGTTGCTTTTTGCCCAGGTCTTCTTCAACCGCTTTCACTTGCCCCAGGGTCATATTGGTAACATTTCTTTGGTACGCTGTAATCTCGTTCTGAAGTCCTTGGGCACGATTTCTATATTCCTGCTCAATTTTTTTAGTCTTCGACTCCAGTTGAATGCGGTTTGCTTTCAGATACTCATAATGCTGTAGAACCGAGTCGGAATTGATATAGGCAACTCTCAATTCGCTGGGAAGCACAGCGCCAGAAGATGTTTCAACTGCCGGACCCGCGGTCTTCTTTCCGGAAAAATGTAAGAAAAACAATATACCGACCGCTACCAGCAGCACGGCATTTAAGATAAGCGACAAATTCTTCATTAAATGTTGTGGTTAACAGGGCGCAAATATGGTTAGAATTTAAGAATTGACCGCCAATCGTTTTAAGAAACCTTAGGGTTGACGTGCTTTCCCGGGGAACAAATAAAAAGAATAGGGAATAAGGAATAGACAGGTCAGGCCTCCTGATCCTGTGTCTGGAACGAGTACAAAGTATCGTCGAGCTTCAGCGTATCCTCGTTAAAATCCTTAATAAATTTCTCGATTATCTTGGGAGTAATTTTTTCTACGTGCAGACCAACATCAAGGCTAATTCCAAAATCCGTATTGACATCAAGGTCGACGTGTTCTTTTACCTTGACCGCTTCTTCTTCCTCCAGCGCCATTATCACTTCGGCCATATATAATCCGATCTCCTCCTGCAGCGGATCCAACGCAGCCAGATTTCCGTTTTCGTCTTCTTCGTAGGTGATCTTTCTGAATTCCGGAAAATGTTTCGCGGCTTGATGCTCAGCAATCTCATATAGCTCGCTCTCATGATGCAACCTTAGTGTATAGATTGCTGTATCATAAATGACGTCCCGGCCTTCAAACTTCCCTATAAAATAGAAGTGAGCATATTCGCTATTATTCTCCTCCTCTTCGTCCATAACATAGTCAAGCCCAAGCGTTTTCATCTTAAGCGCATATTCCCTGATCACTTCAGGATCGAATCCTTTGTTATCTTCTGACGGCATGAGTAGGTCTTATGTTTTTAAGTTAACAAAAAAAAACTTAATTAGTTATCTTATTCGTTATCCGTTATCCGTTATCCGTTAATCGTTAATCGTTATTAGTTATTAGTGGTCTCGTGGAATCACAGCATTACAGTGGATCGTGGGTCACGGTTAACGGATAACTGACAACTGATAACGGACTACTCGCGGAACCAGGACGCATACATTGGGTAATTCGTTGCTGTCCTCGCGATCACTTCTCTCATTTCATCGGAAATATCTTTCACCCGCCGGGCTGGCATTCCCGCGTACATGCTGCCAGGCTCGACCTGAGTTCCCGGAAGCACCACGGCACCAGCCGCTATTACCGAATTCGTCCCAATGACTGAGCCGTCCATAATGATCGCGCCCATCCCAATGAGAACATTATCTTCAACCTTGCAACCATGCACAACCGCGTTGTGGGCGATCGAGACATTGCTCCCAATTACGGTGTTAGCTTTCTGATAGGTGCCATGTATAATAGCGCCATCCTGGATATTGGTATTGTCACCAATAATAATTGAGTGCACGTCGCCCCTGACCACGGCATTAAACCATACCGTGCAATTATCACCCATTCGTACCTCGCCCACCACTGTAGCATTGTCGGCAAGAAAGCAATTATTGCCAAATTTTGGCGTAAATCCACGGACTGATTTTATGAGTGCCATATACGTTTTCGTAATCTTTTCCCTAATGATTTTTATCAACTGACAAGATGTCATTTGAGACTAAAGTTATTACTTTTGCGTCTTGGAAATCGAAGACATGGAGAATTTGATCAGAGAATTGGATATTCTGAAAGAGGATGAAGGAACTTGCGAGGTGGCTCGAAAATCCGTGGATACTTTTTCCGGCAAGTCGCGCAAGCTTTATATCGAAAGCTACGGATGTCAAATGAATTTTTCCGATAGCGAAATTGTCGCATCAATTTTAAAAGAAGAAGGATTTGATACTACATCTAATGTTGAGGTGGCTGATGTCATCTTACTGAATACGTGCTCGATACGAGAGAAAGCTGAACAGACCGTACGCAACCGGTTAATGTATATTAACAGTCTGAAGAAAAATAATCCGGAGCTTCTTGTCGGTGTCCTTGGCTGCATGGCCGAGCGACTAAAATCCAAGTTGCTGGAGGAAGAGAAGATTGTAGATCTCGTGGCGGGACCGGATGCTTACCGCGACTTGCCGAGTCTAATCGCGAAAGTCGATGACGGCCAAAAAGCTGTCAATACTTTCCTTTCCAGAGAAGAGACGTACGCCGATATCAGTCCGGTTCGATTGAATTCAAATGGTGTGACGGCGTTTATCTCCATCATGAGGGGATGCGATAATATGTGCACATTTTGCGTTGTCCCCTTTACGCGAGGTCGCGAAAGAAGCCGTGATCCACATTCTATCGTAAATGAAGCCCGCGACTTGTTCTCAAGAGGTTTCCGTGAGGTTACGTTGCTCGGCCAAAATGTAGATTCTTATAAGTGGTCGGCATCGGAAAACAACAAGGCATGGATTGCCAGGAAAAATGCATCGGACGTCGTAAGCTTTGCCGACCTGCTCGACATGGTTGCACGGGTTTCTCCACTGCTGAGAATACGTTTTTCGACGTCCCATCCGAAGGACATCACGGATGACGTACTTCATACCATGTCTCGTCATCCGAATATTTGCAAATCGATCCACTTGCCAGTGCAGAGCGGCAATAGCCGGATTTTGGACCTGATGAACCGTGGATATTCACGTGAATGGTATCTCGATAAAGTGATAGCTATCAAGCAGATATTAGGAGATGATTGCAGTATTTCTTCCGATATGATTACCGGCTTTTGCAGCGAAACTGAAGAAGAACATCAGGATACGCTGAGTCTGATGGAAGAAGTGAAATATGATTTTGCCTACATGTTTTACTATTCCGAAAGACCGGGAACGCTGGCAGCCAAAAAATGGAAGGATGACATTTCTCTGGACGTTAAGAAGAAAAGGCTGGATGAGATCATCAACAAACAACGCGACCACTCGCTCATTAGAAACAGGCTTAGTGTAGGAAAGGTGTACGAAGTGCTGGTCGAAGGAGAATCGAAGCGGTCAGAAAACTTTTTGCAGGGAAGAAACAGCCAAAACAAAGTCATTGTTTTTCCAAGGGAAAATTTTCAGAAAGGCGAGTATGTCCAAGTATTGGTAGAAGAGTGCACAGGGGGAACATTAATTGGAAAAGTTGTTGGGTAATCAGAGCATAGTAAGCAATAACATGGCAATCTCAGACCAGGAAATACAATCGGTAAAGCAGCGATTCGGCATCATTGGCAACTCACCTTTGCTGAATAATGCCGTTAGCGTAGCAATTCAGGTAGCACCAACCGATATGTCTGTTCTGATAACCGGTGAAAGCGGAAGTGGAAAGGAGTCGTTCTCAAAGATCATCCATCATCTGAGCCCGCGGAAGCATGGCCAGTTCATTGCTGTAAACTGTGGATCAATTCCGGAAGGAACCATTGACTCCGAGCTCTTTGGCCATGAAAAAGGTTCTTTTACGGGAGCCCACGAAGCCAGGAAAGGATATTTCGAGGTAACAAATGGTGGAACCATTTTTCTGGATGAAATTGGTGAAATGCCTTTGAACACACAGGCCCGTCTTCTTCGGGTACTTGAGAATGGGGAGTTCTTGAAGGTAGGTTCATCGAAGGTCTTGAAGACCGATGTCCGTGTCGTAGCCGCAACCAATATCAACCTGATGAAGAATGTGGAAGACGGAAAGTTCCGGGAAGACCTCTATTACCGATTGAGCACCGTTCCCATATTTGTTCCACCATTGCGTGAACGAGGCAAGGATATAGATTTGTTATTCAGGAAGTTTGCTGGTGATTTTGGAGACAAGTACAAAGTTAAACCCATCGTCCTTACCGAATCTGCAAAGGACGTGCTACTTGCCTACCGGTTTCCGGGGAACATACGACAATTGAAAAATCTGGTGGAGCAGATTTCCGTGCTTTCGTCCGACAATAAAGAGATTGATGAGGAAGTACTTCGGAGATATTTACCGAAGGAGTCTAACCTGCCCACCCTGTATCGCCAAACCATAACCGAAAAAGACGGGTTATCGGAGCGGGATATTTTATACAAGGTGCTTTTCGATATGAAGAAGGACTTTAATGAACTGAAAAAATTGGTGTTGGAGATCGTGCCCAATCAATCCAAAGTCACCCAACTGGTCAAAGATCACCCCGAGCTTTTTGAAGGCATCGAACCAGAACAAAACGGAGTCAATAACGATCACATGGTGCTCAACATCGCTGCCCAACAAGATGAAGAACCACTTGAGGAAGTACACGATATATCCCATGAAACAGAGGATGATTCGTTGTCGATTGAGAAGAAGGAAAAGGAATTGATCATCCGGGCGTTGAGAAAAAATAACAATAAGCGCAAATACGCGGCACGCGATTTGGGTATTTCAGAACGAACGCTGTACAGGAAAATCAAACAATACGATCTTGAAGATTAGTACCTGGTATTCCCGAATTCCTCGGGACACGCGCGCAATTGTGTCCTTTGCACTATTGTTGTTGATCTTCAGTGGCTGCGGCGTCGGTGTTCAATACTCGATGACGGGTTCTTCCACGAATGCGAGCACCATCTCGATCGCAGAATTTTATAACAATACCGACCTTGGCCAGGCTAATTTAGGCCAAACCTTTACCAACCAGCTAAAGAACTATTTGATTCAGAACAGCAACCTGGCTGTAGTATCCGAAGACGGAGAGTTGCACCTGGAGGGCGAAATATCCGGGTTTACATTAACCCCGATTGCGCCGACTGCGACAAATGACCCGAATCAGATCAACAGCGCATCCAGCACGCGATTAACCATAACGGTGACGGCTAGCTATGTCAACACGCTGGACCCGGAAATGTCATTTGAAAACAAAGCATTCTCGTTTTACCGCGATTTTCCTAACGGCCAAAATCTCACTGATGTCGAAGAACAGTACACTCGGCAGATATTTGAGCGGATCGTCAACGACATCTTCAATGCGTCCATGGCCAATTGGTTAAATTCACTATTTTTACCTAAGGCAAATTATCCTCCTGTGGACAAAGATCTTTTACAAAAA
>CAMLER010000377.1 GCA_946478915.1 uncultured Chryseolinea sp. | reverse complement strand
CATTATCGTTCAGGAATTTATCAAAGAGGCAAAGGGCGCAGATATTCGGGCGTTGGTCGTGAATGGAGAAGTAGTGGGCGCAATGCGCAGACAGGCACGGGAGGGTGAATTCCGGTCTAACCTTCATCGGGGAGCTACGGCCAAAGTCGTAAAACTTTCAAAGGCTGAAAAGCAATCAGCGATCCTTGCCGCCAAGAAAATGGGTCTTGGAGTTGCAGGCGTGGATATGCTTCCTTCGAATCGGGGACCGCTTATCCTCGAAGTAAACTCTAGTCCGGGACTTGAAGGTATTGAAGGCGCAACCAAAGCTGACATCGCCGGTAAGATCTTCCAGTTCCTGGAAGCTAATGCGGGCAAGAAAAAAATCCAAAAAGACAAAATCAATGCGTAATACGCTTTTTGTCAAGGATCTTTCGGTTTAACTTGCTTTGTCAATAACAAACCGTCAAAGAACACAAAAACGTATTGAAAAAAGTCGTTATTGCTGGTCAGGAAATTCAACCCGGAGAATCAAGGGAGCTCAATGTAAATATTGCCAGGCTTCCGTCTCATACAATCATTGAAACTCCCATTTATGTATCCCGTGCCCTTGAAGACGGTCCAGTTCTGGCCCTAACGGCAGGTATGCACGGCGATGAGATCAATGGTATGGAGATCGTCAGGCGGATTCTTGATGCCGGTCTTCATAAAACAAAACGGGGAGTTACAGTTTGCATGCCGGTAGTCAATCTTTATGGGTTTCTCAATTACTCACGAGATGTGCCGGATGGGAAAGATATCAATCGTTCTTTTCCTGGTAACAAGACGGGCTCACTGGCTAGCAGGGTGGCTTATAATCTCATGCGAGAAGTAATACCTTATATCGACTATGGAATCGACTTCCATACCGGAGGGGCTATGCGTACGAATTATCCGCAGGTACGTTCAGTCCTAAAGGACCAGACTAATATGAAGCTGGCTCAGGCTTTTTCCGCACCTTTTACCATCGATGCCCCTTTTCGTCCAAACTCACTTCGGAAGGAAGCGGCAAAAAAAGGTAAACCGATCATTGTTTATGAAGGGGGTGAATCACTTAGATTCGATCAACAAGCCATTGAATACGGAATAGCCGGTACACTTCGATTGATGAAAGCGCTCCACATGATTGATACTGCCCCTGAACCTACAGAAGAGAACAAAGTTATCTGGAGTACATCATGGGTAAGAGCGAAGCACGCCGGTCTTTTTCAGCCTACTGTTCAACCAGGACAATTCGTGCACAAAGGCGATTGGATTGGAACAATCACAGATCCTTTTGGCGAATTCAAACAAAACATCCACGCTACCAGCCCCGGATATGTTATTGGGCTTAATAATATTCCAGTCATCAACGCCGGAGATGCACTCATGCTTTTTGGGTTCGATAATTTTTGCCGAATTGACGTTTCAGCAAACTGAACCAATTCCAGGAAACAGGGTTAACCTTAGGATAAACCCGTCGTAGAAATTTGGAATCATTCCTGGAAGAATTCGGATATATAGCCCTCATGATAGGAACATTCTTTGAGGGCGAGACAGCAATTTTGATCGCATCGTCCTTGATTCATGAAGGATTTTTTTCTGCAGCCCCGACTGTCGTAGCAGGATTCGCTGGCTCGTTTGTGAGTGACTGGTTGTATTACCTTATCGGAAGAGTTAATGGTAAATATTTTGTCGACAAGCGTCCAAAGCTAAAATCTCGTTTGGCTCCGGTTAATGCTCTTTTTGAAAAGCATCGCCTTCCAATTCTTCTTTCTTATCGGTTCTTGTATGGATTCCGTGTCATCATTCCGATCGTCATTGGGATGAGTGGGGTAAGACCAATTCAATTTCTTTTCTTTAGTGTCGCAAGCGGTCTGGTATGGGCATCTGTTGTTAGTTCAGCAGGTTATCTTGCTGGTCGGTATTTTGCGATTCAGACATCACTGCTTGAAGAAAACCTCGCACTAATAATAATTGTATTTGCATCGATCGGCCTGGTGATGGGGTACACCATGAAATATATCGTGGATCGAAGTGTTGCGGAAACTAATCTAGCTTCGAAACAATAGGTTTAAAACTTAGTTCAGTTTTATCAGGTATGACTTCGGCCAAAGCTTGCCTGTAACAAGCAATGCTTTGGAATTTTTGTCGTAAGCAATTCCATTCAGCACATCCGCGTTCGGATAAATGCGCTTGATTTCGCCCGCCAATGCCGAAAGATCAAGACGTCCTGTAACCTTACCGTTGTTGGGATCGATCCTGAGGATCATGGCTGTTTCATAAACATTAGCAAACACAGAACCATTCACATACTCAAGCTCATTCAAGTTCTTCACCTTAACACCGGTGGGATCGGTTACGGTAACAGTCTTTACAACCTGCAGGTTGGTGGTGTCCAGATAGTATAATTTATCCGTGCCGTCGCTCATAATAAGATTTTTGTTATCGTGAGTGATGCCCCACCCTGGAGTATTGTAGGTGAACTCGCCAAGTTTTTTGTACGTCCGTGCATCGTAAATGAACCCGGTTCTTTCCTCCCAGGTAAGCTGGTACATCTTATTATTAAGCACGGTAATACCTTCACCGAAATAACGGGCATCGAGCGTTACTTTCTTTTCGTGTTGTCCGGAGCCTGGGTTTACTTCTGCAATCCACGAATGGCCTTTTTGCCCCGTGCTTTCAAGTATTTTATTATTATGAATAACAAGGCCCTGGGTATAAGCTTCGGAATTATGGGGTAGGGTGCTGATAACAGAGTAGGTTATAGCCAGCGTATCAGCCGGAGCTTCGTCTTCACTTGTGTTTTTATCACCACAAGAAGCTAGCAGGACGGTTAGGGCCACAGAATATAGCACGCTCACAACTTTCATTATGAATCGGGAATTAAGCTTTGTAAGAAATAAAAATTATCACAGATCACCAACTTAAAATCTTGCACATATAACGTTGCACAACTGATTATGTTGGAACGCTAAGAGTTAATAGATCCTTACTACATAGGTTTTTGGCCAGAATTTTCCCGTAACAAGCAGTGTGTTCTCGTTAGCATCGAAGGCGATTCCATTTAGTTCACTTGCATCCGGGTACATACGTTTGTCTCTCTGACAAGCGTAGACAAATAGAGTCCCAACCATTGAGAAATACAGCAAAAAAATTATACTTCTTGTCGAGTTGATTTAAATATCAGAGTATTCCGTTGGGTGTAAGAAGAAAATGTCAATCTTCGAAACGTTGTTTTTATATTCACTCATGCCCGACAGCGTTTTCCATTGCGCATCGACTCTGAATGCGTCCCAGTGCTCGTCCCTGGAAGCTTTGGTTGGGAATGTTGTCATATACATCAAATTTGGCATTCGACTTCCGGCGATGACTTCCCCATAGAACACCGCATTAAATCCAAGTCGTTTGAACAAACCGACCTCATCGCCATCGTTGAACATTTTTATTTTGTTCTTTGATATCTTCTCGGTATGGCCCTCATAGCTTCTAAGTTCATAAATCCGTTCACCTACAGGAGTATTATGTTTCGGTACCTCCATCTGCGGCATACCTGAGAAGGCATACAACAATATGGATTCAAGACGGGCATAAGGCAAATCGTTAAAAGCAGCATTGAGGTAATCGGCTCCGCTCGATTCAAACTGCTTGTCCTTCTGCAGATCCTCGGTAAGCTTTCCAAATTGTTCCAGGGACTTATAAGGAATCAATACATAGATTCTTTTACCAAAATATGCGGTATCAGCTTTAACCGGCTTAAAAACGCCAACTTTCGAAATTCCAGCCCGGTGCAGCGCGGGCACATAAGCATCTTTTAAAAACCGCTCGACTCGCTCCTCCTGCACTTTGGAAGTCACGTGGTAAATTTTTATCTCGTAGTATTCGCGTTTGGGTGCCACGGTGGCCGACGTCATGGCTAAGGTGATGAGGAAAAAGAGAAGATGTTTCATGATCAGGTTTATTTCCCGAAAGTAAACCGAGGAATCAAATTTAACAAGCCTCTGAGACTAACTATGGGAATGTTACGGCTTCTCGTGTGCTATCCTTTCGGCCGTCAGGAGTTTGATCTCCGGATCACCTTCGAGGTTATGCATCTGCGCGAGTATCCAGGGGTACCGTTGATTAATGTACTTTGACGCGGGTTTGACGATATAGACCTTTGGGTTTGGAAGACAGGCCGCGATCATCGCTGCCTCTTTCCGTGAAATATTTTTCGCAGACTTATTGAAGTATTCTCGTGAAGCTGCTTCGATTCCAAAAATACCGGTTCCCATCTCTGCAACGTTCAAATAAACTTCCAGTATTCGTTCCTTCCCCCAGATCTTTTCGATCATAAAAGTGAAATAGGCTTCCACCCCCTTGCGTATCCAACTCCGGTCTTGCCACAGGAAAACGTTCTTAGCGACCTGCTGACTGATAGTTGATGCACCTCGGATCTTGCCCGCTTTCTTGGCCCGCTGCCTGATAACAGTCTCTATACTCTTAACATCGAAACCTCCATGGTCGGGAAAGAGTTGATCCTCGGAGGCGATGACTGCTAACCTTGCATTCGGGGAAATTTCTTTCATACTGACGTAATCGCGACGTAAACCGTTACCTTCGATAAGGCTGGCGATCTGCGTAATCGTGACAGGAGGGTCAATCCACTTAAGCGCTACGATATAAAGCAACTGGACAATGAACGCAATGATCACTATCTTACGGATCTTATAAAGCACTCTTCGCAGCAGTGTGTTCTTACTCATAATTTGGCGCAGCAAAATACAAAATGCCGGCCTTGCAACGAGAGATAATTTGCCGACTTATTTTCACTTCATCAAATTTTAAAAAAGCACTCCGGGCAGACCCGGAAAATATGAGCTATGTTCATGCCTCGTCACACCTGAAGCATCTTTCCGAAGGGTGGCGCCCTTGCAATAAATATTTACTTTTAACCAGACTTATTCCCAACGATCTGCTCTTTGTCTTTGGTATGTGTATGCGGGTAAAATATTTTATTGATATTTAGATCAGGAAAATAACAGATGAAACGCTATTGCCTTGCACTCGACTTAAAAGACGATCCGGCGCTGATCGAAGAATATGAGCAACTGCATCAGCAGATCAGGCCAGAAATTGAAAAAAGTATTCTCGAAGCAGGCATTACATCTATGGAAATATTTCGCACGGGTACCAGATTGTTTATGATAATGGAGGTGGATGACAATTTTTCATTCGAACGGAAGGCTGCGATGGACGCGAATAATCCTGAAGTACAGGAGTGGGAAAATTTTGTCTGGAAATATCAGCAACCATTGCCCGGTTCGAAAGCTGGAGAGAAGTGGATTCTCATGAAAAACATATTCGACTTAAAAAAGAAATAATGCGTATCGACGCTCATCAACATTTTTGGGTTTACAACGAAGAACGAGATTCCTGGATCACGGAGGAGATGTCTGTAATCCAGAAAAATTTTTTACCTGAAGATTTGAAGCCGTTGTTACCACCAAACCGCATTGATGGGACTGTGATAGTTCAGTCAGATCAGTCTAAGGAAGAGACAATCTTCCAATTGGCCAACGCGTTGAAACATGATTTTGTAAAAGGCGTTGTCGGGTGGATTGACCTTGAGGCT
>CAMLER010000376.1 GCA_946478915.1 uncultured Chryseolinea sp. | reverse complement strand
CGTGGAGAGCATCATTAACGGTAATCGTGCTATGCCCATAGTTGTTCTTTGTTAACAAGGTCCAGCGTTCACAATCCTGGCAGTTACCCCAAAGGTTGAATCCAGTCTTCTCAATTTCGTGGTAATCCTGATTACCAGGGTCAATCACCCAGCGCACTCCGTCGAGTTCAAAAATAAACGACCCTGCATCCATGTTTCCGTGACTAATGGTTGCCCGACCGCCTTTACCGCCAAAATAATATTGACGGGGATCATCCTCGGGGCTTTTAAAGATCACGATCGGATTTATTCCATCTCCCTTCCACGATAGCGGAAGACTCTTCGTGTTCCCGGCGGTAAATTGTGAGAGCCACACCAGGCCTGCGCCAGCGAGACGGGGAAGTTTTCCCATTTGGTCGGGTGGCATTAGAAATTTATCCCGCTCCAGATAGAGAGGATTACCAGTGTGGCTTGCAAACCACGCCAGGGTTATATCTCCATTCTTTCCACCGCCGTCACCGCAGTCGGCGAAATTATAATACATACCGGAGGGTGCAACGCTTAATAGTCTAAAGTCAGCGCTTTCTAAAAATGCAGGGTATTCTGCGATTCCAAAATCAGTTCCAAACGCGCTCTCTAGCAGCGACGATGTAACGACCGAGAAACTGGTGCCATAGCCCCAATAGGTAGCGCCCTCTGGATAAAGTCCATCCGGACCATACTGGATTAATGCATTAGGCATTCCATCCAGTGCGCGGCTGATCGTTCTGGCAGCAAGTTCCGGATCCTTGTCGGCAATCATTATCGATGCGGCGATCATTCCACCGTTGCATACCTGATTCCAATTGTTGGTGCCACGAACCCAACCCGGACGTCCATCCTGGGGATAACTTGGTTTTATTCCTTTTTCAATCAATGCTAATTTAGCCAGATCAACGGTGGCTCTAGGCAATGCGTCAGCTGTCCAATCGAGGGCCATTGCCACGGCGAGCGACATTTCTGCGACGTCGAGGTAATGCGAGGGGTTCCAATCAGAAAAATTGCAGACTGCTTTTAACTCATCATCTATTCTTTTTAAGACCCTTTCATCTTTTTCCATTCGATAAACCATCGCAAGAATATTCATTCTATAAAGCATTTCTCTGGATACACCTAACAACCTCCGACCCACTACCTGGCGGGTAAGGAGCGGCTCAGTCAGTATCTGTGCAGCATTCAATTTTATAGCTTCGTAGAAATTCTTAACGACAGGATCTGATTTTACTTTCTTTTTCAGATCCCTCTCTATTTTCGGAGTGAGTACCAATCTCGGAGATGATTTCCGCAGGTTTTTTTTAATATACGATATCGTAATAGGATTCTTGAGCTTAACTGTATCGGCAAGTGCAGTTTCATCCGTGGGTCTGTTAAGTGTTCCATTCCCTTGAAAAGGCAGTCCAACAAACACAAAACAAAAGACAATAAGAACCGTGAATTTTATTTTCATTCCCTTATAAATTGTGAGTAATAATATTCTTTTTCTTTGAACCGATGCATCAGTTCCTCCCCGCGAAAAGGCCGGTAGGCATCGCGTTAACTATATTCAGACAACCACAACACAAGGTTGCGGTTGTCTTGTAATATAGTTACGCTAAAAAACAGTTAGGTTAATTCGTAATTAAATTTCCAGATCAAGTCTGCGGCGACGATTTCTCTGGACCTACCTCATCACCATCCCGCATTTTGACCGAGTGCCGGATTCTGTGAGATAACGCTTGTAGGAATTGGCCACAAGTAGTGCTTCTCTTCATTAAATACCGGATTTTCGTAATCTGTTCCTTTGTATATCTCGAGATAGGTCACGCCTTCAACGTCTGATGATCCTATGGTGACTTCTCCTTTTGGATCAAAACGAGTTTTGTTTGCAGCGTCCCAGCGAATGCCATAATCCTTAACCTCTAGTTTCTTCCCCTGCTTCCAACGACGGAGATCATCGTAGCGGAATCCTTCCATAAAAAGCTCGATCCGGCGCTCGCGGCGAATTTCAACCAGCAATGCAGATATTCCTTCGTTAGCGTGTCTGGGGTCCATCGGAACGTCCAATGTCATATGTGGCATGGCAACCCGATCACGAAGCAAATTTACGCTGATATCAAGGTCAGCCTGGGTTATGCCTCCCAATTCTGCTTTTGCTTCAGCGTAATTCAGCAACGCCTCACCGAACCTCAGGATTATTGCAGGTGTAGTGGACACGTTGTAAGTGGCATACGCTGCATCATTGTCGTAAACTTTAATAATATGATAACCAGTCGCTATTTTGTGACCTGGACCGGTCATGCCTTGTATTCTGGGATATCTCACCACACCGAAATCGTGATTACCATACCTGTAAATAGCCTGGTCGTCGGGGTGAAGAATTGTCTGCCTTAGTCTTGGATCGCGGTTTTCCCAGATGTCTTCATAAACCTCATCCCCTTGGTATAATGGTGAGAGCGAAATAGGAAGTCCGTCGGTACACAAATAAGCTTCCACCATATCTTTAGTAGCCCCACCGTTGTAGTCCTTGTGATAACTTTGAACGTGATTTGTGAATATCCCTAATTGATATCGTCTCCAGTACAGAACCTCCGAAACTCCGGTCAAATCCCTCATGCGATGGATCGCATTATAGTCAGTAGTTGGATCTCCGGTTGTATAAAGTGAGTAAGGACCATTTTCCATCAACTCGAGCGCGGCATCCGCTGCTTCCTGCAGCCACATTTCAGCATTGGTTCCACCATGATACTTGCGCCACGTACCTTCAAACAGGCAGACTCTTGACTTCACAAGCAGCGCACACCAGCGGTTCAGTCTCCCGGGTGCATTGCCATCACCCCAGTTATTGGGAATATTTTCTGTGGCGAAATTCAAATCTTCCAGCACCTTTTCCATCACGAATTCACGATCATCACGTTCACCATAGAGAATGTCTTCGTCCTCCACTGTCAATTCCCGGTCAACCCACTGTACATCGCCATACTTTGAAACCTTATCCGCATAAAACCAGCCGCGCAACAGTCGTGCTTCTCCGGCGTACCGATTTCTGATTTCGTCCGAAACTTTGACCTTTGGATAGTTCTCCAACCCAATATTAATTGCCCGCAGGAAATTCCAGCCTTCGTATCCAAACCAGTCAGCATTTTCCGGAACGGAATGTTTTCCTGCCCGAACCCGCTGAAAGAAATCGTGTCTTGAATGTCGCGGTGCCGTGTTGTCTGAAAATCCATCGAGATGCCAGATTCCACGAGCCTGGCTGTCAAATCCCTCGTCGTGACCCATCAGGATTGGCACATTGTCTTCGTATCGCGCTAAATGGTAAAGACCATTGTTATAAACCCTCAAATCATTTTCAGTATTCCAGAAAGTTTCATTGCTGATTTGATCGAGCGGGGTCCTTTCCAGAAAATCATCATTACAGCGAATGGTCGTCAACGTTGCCAACAAGAATAAAAATATTTTTATGAGATTTTTCATATTGTTTCTTTTTAGCGGTTAGAATGAAACCCTCAATCCAAGTGAATAACTGCGCTGTTTGTAATACTCTTGTGTAAGGGTAGGCCTCACTTCAGGATCAAGTGGTTTCCTCATCTTTGTTGCTTCCCACATATTCATCCCGGCAAAATATACCTGAGCGTTGGTCATCCCGATCTTTCCTATCAGAGACGCCGGTAAATTATAGGCTAACGTTAAATTCTTTAGCCGTATATAGGCTCCGTTCTGGACATACCGGCTTTGAGGCTGAACATTTTGCTTCGTGTTTGTGGAGATGTGTGGTGCAGGGAAATAGGCGCCACGGTTGTCTTCATTCCAGGTATCAGTGAGGTAGTAATTTTCGACATGGCCGGCATTATAGGGATAAAATGCGACCCAGTTGTCGTTCGGTGGCCAGAAATCATACTTCAATACGCCCTGGAAGAATATGCTCAGGGAAAGATTTTTCCACCTGAGGTTGCCTGTGATTCCAAAGTTGCCGCGAGGCGCTTCATATGCGATAATCTTTTGATCGCCAGGATTCTCTAATGTATTGTCGCCTCTCGAGATTATCCCATCGCCATTAAGGTCTGCATAGCGAATGTCTCCAGGCCTCCAGTTGGATCCCAATTGAGATTGATCCGCAGCTTCTGCAATTTCGTCTTCTGATTGAAAGATTCCCTGGGTAACGAATCCCCACCTTTCACCAATAGTTTGTCCTTCATAATATTCTGTATTAGCATCCGAAGGGTTTGGAAGTGCGCCCGTAGGATTATCGTACTTCGTAATCTTTGAGATGTTATCAGAGAAAGCAAGTGCAAAACTGTAGTCCCAATTTTCGTTGATTCTCGAACGCCATGTGGCTGCAAGTTCCCATCCCTTTGTTCTCAGGTCGGCTGCATTTTGTTTAGGTGCATCTGTGCCGAGAATCGAAGGATATACAACTTCAGTCAGCATATCTTTGGTATCGCGCGAGTAAACATCAAATGAAACATCGAGTTTGTTGCTGAGCAATGAAAAGTCAAGACCGAGATTGGTCGTCGCGACAGTTTCCCATGTTAAAGTTGGACTTACCAATCCAGCTGGTGATACATAAGGAATTCGATTTCCTGAACTCATCATGTAAGGTGAATTCCCTGACTGCATTGTAGGAATATATGGGTAGTAAATTGGTGGAGGGTTTGAGGATGGCGGAATTGTTTGCTCGAACAACAATTGATTTCCTAACTCGCCATACGATGCACGAAGCTTGAGGTTGTCGAGCCAGTTTTTAGTATTTGCCATGAATGATTCGTTAGAAATTCTCCATCCCACCGAGAACGAAGGGAAGAAACCAAAACGATCGTCTTTCGGGAATCGGGAAGTTCCATCATACCTACCGTTGGCTTCAATGAGATACCTGTCTTTGAATATGTAGTTAACCCGATAAAAAGCTCCGCGTAAAGCAGTGTGTTCCTTCCCACCGTAGGTCTCCTGACTTCCTGTAGTGGTATTGATGTCGGGAATAGCCGGTGTGATTAGTCCATAAGCTTGCGCCCTTATAAACTGGAATCGTCCCCATTCCTGGTTGAAGCCGATCATCCCTTTGAGGTAATGACCATTCTTGTTGTCAATGGTATAGTCAGCGAATGTATTTAGCACATAGTACTGATCATTATCGGACTGATTGTTTATCCAATCATTTCCGCTAAATCCATTGTTCACGATCAATCCCGCGGCAAGATCCTGATTTGCAATAACATCAATTTTGCTTTGTACATCCTGGAAGTCTCTGTAACGATAGTTGATAGAAAATTCTCCGCGGATATTAAGTCCTTTCAACGGCGTCAAGGTTGCACCTTGTGTAAGTACGAGATCATTTCGCATCCATGTTTGTCGCCCACCTTGTTCCAGGTATGGGAGAAAGTTGACATTGCCAAAGTACATCCCAATATATTGCTCAAAATCTGCACGGTCTCCCGGAGTTATATAATAAGGCAGGTCCGGAAATTGAATAGGATTGATCGGGTCAACTCTGGCAGAAGTGTTGATATTTACATCCCAATTATAAAAATGAGGTTTGTCGCTTTTTTCTGTGGTGAGCAATGCCCGGGTATCCGTACTAAACCAATCGGTGATTTTGAAATCACCTTTCATCAGGATGTTGTAACGCT
>CAMLER010000375.1 GCA_946478915.1 uncultured Chryseolinea sp. | reverse complement strand
AGCGTCGTTATCCGTTAATCGTGGGCGCGCGTGTAAGCAAAATCTAAATTTGCTATACTCAGAGGTTTAGATTGAGGTTGCGCACTTGGTTCGAGCTCACCGACTACCTTTGCCCGATCCGTTATCCGAGCGTGCCGGATCCGGCTGTGCACTCGATCAAATATCGAAGACCTCAGATCGAGCCGACCGATCCCGATAACTTCTATCGGGACCGATCACCTGTAAAAATATAGATCCTGGTTATCTGCGAGATCGGGTTCAAGCAAGCTGCTTTCCCATTTCCTTGATCCTTTCCATCACTTCTTTTCCTTTTCCGCGAGAGACAGGGACCATAAAATCACTATCGAGGATGGACAGTCGGTAGCCGTTGGTGTTGCCATCTACCTGCCTGATCGCATTGATGTTTACCATAAAAGATCGATGGCACCGAACGACATCTGTGCTATCCAACTGAGACTCTATACTTTTAAGATTTGCACGTAGCATCTTTTTCTTTACTCCTGTCTCATCTCTCCAATAAACAGTGGAGTAATTGTCACTAGCTTCAATATATAAAAGGTCTTCGACGCGAAGGTTTATAGTTTCGCTGGTATCCGATTGGATGGTTATTTCATGATCAGAGTCCATTGATTCAACCGAGTTTACCATCCGAATCCTTTCAAGCTCTTTGTTTGCATGAAGTGCACGTTTCAGATTATTCTTCAGCATTACATTCCGCAAAACAAAAGTGAAGAGAACAACTGAAACAGTGCCATACACAACCATGTCGATGAAGGCGTACTTCATATTTGTCCAAAAGGACAGCGTCGGGTGAAATCCAAAAACATGAGTGAGCACTGAAGTGATGATACCGATTGCGATCAACTGAACGATGGTATAAGAAATGTATTTGCCAATTGTCCACTTGTCGGGATCGATAACTTTTGGGAAAAGCTTCGGCGCCCAAACAATGCTGGGATATAAGACCACAAAAATAACCGCCCCGATAAGCGAGAATTTCATGATCCAGATCCATTCCTTGGGGAGTAGCACGATTAGAAAACCGGTCATGAAAACACTGAGACCTGCGATCAGCCAGGTGTTCTTTTTATCATCGCCGAGATAATAAGGAAAAGATTCGCACCATATCCTCAAAAAACGCTTCATACAAAAACTCAATTGACGCGAAAATTAACAATTAGATACGACATACTCGGGCCAAAATCATTGCCCATCCTTCCAACGTTATTACGTGTAGTCTTATTTGATGTAACCGGAGCTGCAAGCGTCGGCAAGCGATTGACTACCTTGCAACAAGCCATCCAAACACCTCTGCGAACGGATCGCGACCTACAACTGTATAAAAGAAAATTGCGCCGAGCCAGCCGTGCAAAATACCCATAACATAAACGTTGCGAGCTCTCAAATAAATGTACCCATAGAATAGTGCTAACACGAATGTGCCCAGGATGAGCCAATAATTCGGATAGTGAAGCAGACCAAATAAATGCGCCGTGACAAAGATAACAGATGCTTTACGGCGCGCATGATTAAGTTCATTCAGATTCCCTGCTACCAGTCCGATCACCAGGAATTGTTGCACGGTACCCCATATTGGATAAAGAATAAGTATTGGGATGATATGCCAGGTAAACTGAATTGTTTCCCGGTAAAAACCAATGCAAAAAAGAATCATGATGGAAGCTATGGCGAACGGTAGGACCATACGCAATACAGGGATGAATGTTTCTTTGTTGAATCCCCAATAGTGCAGAATCCCTGCGGCAACCTGTGCGCGACGGATCACGTAGATGGTCCACCCGACAATTGCGAATATGATAAAAGGAAGCTTCCATTCAAGCCAATCCATGAAGATGAATTTGCCAAGCGCGGTAACAAAGACGGCGGCGACCTCAAACTGTCGGCGCCTGCCGGAGATGATAGGGGTGATCATGGCTAGCGTTAACTCTTTTTGTAACTAATCACCGCCGCATCCGCCACAACTGCTGCAGGAGCTTCCGCATGATGATCCGCAATTACCTCCTGAGCTTGTATCGGCACCATTTTTTTCTACATGCAGTACAAGCGGAGCAAAGGCTGGCGTAAGTACGGCCGTGCCCGACCAGAAATATTGCCATCCCCAATCGGCTTGAACTGTTTCAGATTGAATTTTCTCCCGATAAAAAGTTGGAACGATACGTGTACTCATCAACCTGGTCAAACGGATAAGCCCTAGAATAAATACGAACAATAATACGATCATAAACACTGTCAATTGTTCCACAGGTCGATGTCGAAACAGTCCAGTAATCAATCTTATGAAACCCAACATCGCCACAATACTCAGCACACCGAAATTAAAATAAAACAAGCGACTAAACTTTACTGATTTGATAAAGTATTTTTTAAATGCATCCATGCATTTAATGGTGTTCACAAAAACAGGTTTGTCTGCTAAGATTCTTAACAACCCCGGATAGTCTATTTGACCAGTCCTTTCGATCGTTTCCATCACCGTATATTCTGCTACCGTCGTTGGTTTACTACCCCTTACAAGCTGCAGCACATGACCTGTGGTGACCTGTAACTTCTTGTTAAGCACCATCTGATTTACAACGCCGTTGATTACATTCGATATCTCTTGGCTTTTAAGGTATACAACTTCCATCGGGTCCAGATCAAACAAAAAGGATCTGTCATCAATCTGTTTGAGTATTTGTGAAAGGCGGTACCTACTATAGAGCTGAAGACCTGAGATCGCAAGTCCAACCAGGATGATGTAACCAATAATAAAATCCGGATTGCCTATTTGAACATAAACCGGTCTCAATAACCAATAAGATGGCGTCACCATCAATGCAAAGACCAAAATTCCGATGAGGACAAATCCTCGAATCTTCAGTTTTGCCTTCTTGAGCTGAAGACCATCAAACATACCGGGATAACTCCAGATTTCTCTGGGCTGCTCTCCGAAAACTGACCTATATCGGTTGTTTGTTCGCTCCTTTGCTTGTTGAAATTTTTCTGCATCGGCTTGGCTATGCGTTGATGGCACATGTTGAATTTGCTTACCGAGCACGCGGCAAAAATCACTGTACGATTGTGTAAAAACGAGATGCTGATGCCAGACGACATCAACGATTTCCGACGGCGAAACCATCATCTCTGAGGTTGCGGCGAGGTACATGAATTTTTTATACTCGAGTATTGCTTTTTCGGTATAGTTCTTAGTCCAGTAATTTTCATTGGCGAGCCGAGTGGAAAAGCCATACTCGCGCATCGGGCTATCGAAATCATAGTCAACAATTTTGTTCCAGAGTTCTGTGTTCATGGGAATCCAAATGATCTTACATACCAACTGATGGAAACATTCTTTACAACTAATACCGATCAGAAAACGTGAGAAATCTAATATAAGAAATAATATCACATAACATAAAGTCACGGCCTCTGACTTTGCGGACGTCGATAAATCCGACACCAAAGAAAATGAAATTCAGAATATGGAAATAGCGCGCGTGAGGGATAGCAGCGGAAAGCCCGCGCCGCCACTGCAATTTGTGCTGCGGCGAACCACCAGAACGGCGGCGCGGCTTGTAGCGGATAGCCCGACCCGGGTTGCTTGCCGGAGTGCAACGGAGGCTATCAACCCCGGGGCACGCCCAAAAAATCTTTATACCGTGGAAATCGAACATCAATTACCTTATCAAACAAACTTTCGTGAAAAGCGGTGTTGGCAATTGGGTGGATCTCAATAAAATTACATAAATGCCGGTAGCCTGGTCGTGATCTAAACGTAAAACAATTTGTCCGCTATCATCCGCACTTGTTGTTAAATTAATACGCCTTCCCGACAGATCGTAAGCTGAGATGTGAGCAGTAGAAAAATCAATTAGCTCCGGGGATACAATCCGCAGTGTCAATTCCCTTCCATGCTGCAACGGATTGGGTATAGCCTCCAACATTAACTCAAGGGGTTTGTTCTCCAACATTATTACGGAAGAATACGAGTGTTGTCCATCGAAGTCAGTTTGTTTCAGCCGATAATATATCTTTCCGTAAGGAGCAGATAAGTCGACAACTTCGTAATACTGCCGAATTTTTGTGGTTCCCGCGCCTTTTATAATATCGCCCACAGGCGAAAAGCTTTTCCCGTTCCAGGAGCGTTCGAGAGTAAAAAAATCATTATTCAATTCTGATACGGTAGTCCACTTGAGATATGCATCACCTCCTTCAACCCTGCCACTAAAGGATTCAAGCGAGATTGGCAGCGGGGTCTGATCGACATTGATAGTACCGATTGTAAATCGATCTCCATTCGAAAGACTTCCGCCGGGTACGTTCTCAAAAAGATAATTGTCGCAACACTGTGCGATTGCTCCTCCGATTTCGATAGTGCCTGCTTCGTTGAAAATTCCATCGCCATCATGATCGATGAGAAGCCGGAGATCTGAAGCAGTGATGGGTTGCACCAGGCTGGAGAGATCGAACTGAATGTCTAAACTACCTACGTTGACAGCGGCTCCTGCAGCATTTACCTCACTTACTCTCCATACCCGCATCAGCCGTGCCTGGGTGTTGGCTGACACATCTATTCGATTAACCGTGCCTAACGTTCCATTGTCGTGCCCCCACATCAAAAATTCATTGTCACCAAGACCTGAAGGACCGAATATTCGCACCATTCCAGATCCCTGCGCATCATTGTGAATATTGCTGCTGTTTACCCGGCCAATACCCGCGACGTCATGATCAAAATTTCCGTTGCCCGCATTATCCATAGTATAAACATCGTTAGACGACAATGACAGGTCGTACTTGGCTGCCAGGTAATTGTTAATAATTATCCGCTGAGCGGAATTAACGGACTCGTTATACGCAATTATCTCTGCAATATCACCGTTCCAGCTTTCTGTCGCCTGTCGTCCAATTCCAAAGTCCGACCACGACTTTAATGTTCCATTGTACGACACGCTTCCAGCTTGTGTATTATTGACATATTGGATGATGTTGGAGCCATCATAGATATTGGCGAAACTGTAGAATGTATTTACTGTAGTGCCTGTATTCTGCGGGATATCGCGTTGTGTATTGTTTGACTGCACACCTCTGCCCCATACCATATTACCACCTGTGCTGGATACCCACATTCCAATTACCTTATCGGTTGTAGTGCCCGAAAAAGCAGATCCACCAGGTGCAGCATGAATGATTCCCGGATTTGGAGACGGAAGTGATGCCCACGATGCCACCGCAAAAATTGACGCAGCATTTCCAGCGGTGACATTTGTTGAAAGAAGGCGGTCGCCGTTTGCTGCGTTAAAGCGTATCACCGGCAGGCCATTTAATACGCCAGTTTGATAGTTAGGGCGCTCGCCCGCTGTTGCATGAGATGCATTCCTTGCGTTGCCCGATCGATCGTTCCATTGAGCAACGTTGTTGCTATTTGCCGCTGGCGTCACACCCGCATCTGAGTAGACGGCACTATCGGCACTGAGCCAAAGAACGTTGTTACCGGCATTGCCCACGCCACCCGGCCCGGTTTGAGCCCATGAATAATTTAAGCATAAGAAAAAAAAGCCAACGAAAAGAAGCTTCATTTCAGAATGCACGTCACAACGCGTTAGATAGTAGTAAATTAAGCTAAG
>CAMLER010000374.1 GCA_946478915.1 uncultured Chryseolinea sp. | reverse complement strand
GGATTCTGCTTTTTGAACACGATTATCTTGGTAGTACGCATCGCCTAAATTTGAGCCTTCTCTGGCAACATGGGTTTTCATTCCATTGTCTAAAAAGAACGCCAGGTTGTTTTCGTAAATGTCAATGGCTTTTGCAAAGTCTTTTTGTTGAAGGTAGACGGATGCGATGTTTGAATTGATGGTCGTAATTTTCAGTTGATTATTATTCTTCTTGTGTATCGACAAAGACTTTAGATGATGCTCAAGAGATTTTTCAGGTTCATTCATGAGCCCATAAAGAATTCCGATGTTATCGTAGGCTGCGGCGAGACCCTCTTCGATGCGCAATGAATCATTTAGTTTCAGGCACTTCGCATAGAAGTTTAGACTCATGGGGTACTCGCCCAAATATTTGTAAACGATTCCTAAATTGTTGTAGCTATCTGCAGCGTAACTGAAGTACCCGTTTTCAACGGAAAGCTTCAAAGCGTTTTCAAAAAAACGTATGGCATCAGTGTACTGGTCCAACATAGCATGGGATATTCCCAGCCCCGTATTGGATTTAATTTCGTACTTGACTTCCGAAAGTTTTTGACTTATCGATAAGGCCTCATTATAATAATCTTTCGCTTGCTGGATGTCTTCGTTTCGCTGTTGGCTCGCGAGGGCAAGTAAGTTATTTAAATATGTGGTATCCTTGACCGTGTGTTTCTGCAGAGCGGTTTTTAAACTATCAAGCTTTCCCACCGACTGAGCTTTACAGATCACCCCCACAAAAAGTGTCGAAGCAACGGTTACTACAAGCAGTTTGTAAAAAGCAGCACACAAAATTTCGTTTAGGATAGTGGAATTTCGCATAGTTAGGGTAGCGGCATCACATCTGAAAGGTGATAAAATTAATCAATCTAAGCTCGCAAATATATCCGAATAGATCTCTGGAAACATAGAAATGCCGGGCTTAAGGACCTGCCCATGAAAACAAAAAAGGAGATTTCTCAAAGTCGAAGTCAATTGTGTACCCGCAAGGACGGATCAACGCCATTCTGTGTGAAAGACAAATTGGAAAAAGGATTTGCACCATTCGACTAACTGAGTAAATTGCTGTCAATGTTAAGTGTCAAGTAGACACTTAAACAGATTAAGATAGAAGAACCTTGGTTTCCCAAAGGAAACCGCATTTTGACAAAAATTTATCGAAGGTAATTAATGCCAACCGTTCTGCCCGGTAGTAGGCGGTGAGAGACATGCGATTTGCTGAATGCGTGTAAGAGAAAAGTAATTTACTCCTAATAATTATGAGAAAACCAGTTAAGACTCCTCTATTGTAAACATGAATCAACCAATCATACTTTAAACCAGCATAATGTTTATTACCAACCTATTCGAAAAAGCGAAAATAACCATATTACTATCTGCAATTTTTTGTACGACCTGTCAACAGGATACTTTGCCGCATGATCACACCACATGGTCACATTATGGTGGTCACGCTGACCAATCCAAATTTTTCAATGCATCTGAGATTACTAAGGAAAATGTCAAAGACATTACAGTCGCGTGGACTTATCCAACGAGCGACAACAGTTTTTATTTCTTTAGTCCCATCATAGCGGACACTACTATGTATGTCCTTGCAAAAAATAATTCTCTTGTAGCTGTCAATGTTCTTACAAAAAAAGAAATATGGATACATTCAAATCTTTTCGGCTTAACCAGAAGGGGTATAAACTACTGGGAAAGTAGTGACAAAAAAGAGAAGCGCCTGATTTTTACACTCAACAATACTTTACAGGCTATTGACGCTGTAACAGGAAAAACTGTTTCATCCTTCGGCGAAGGGGGTTACGTAGACTTACGACAGGGCCTTGATCGCGACCCTTCCTCTATACGCAGAATGCAATCGATGATGCCGGGTGTCATTTATGGTGACCTTGTCATTGTAGGTTCAGCCCCCGGCGAAAGCTACTTCTCGCCGCCGGGTTATATACGCGCCTACAATGTTGTTACTGGCAAACTCGAGTGGACCTTTCATACGATCCCGCATGCCGGCGAATTTGGATATGACACATGGCCACCTGATGCATACAAATATGTTGGTGGTGTTAATGTGTGGAGCGAGATGTCCGTGGATACGGAGCGCGGAATTGTATTTCTACCGCTTGGGTCTCCCACTTATGATTACTATGGAGCAGACCGGAAGGGCTCAAATCTTTTTGCAAACTCACTTGTGGCTTTAGACGCGCGTACAGGCAAGCGGTTGTGGCATTACCAGACGGTTCATCATGACCTTTGGGACTATGATCTTTCACCAGCACCTCAATTGTTGACAATAAGTAAAGAAGGTAAAAAAATCGATGCGGTAGCTGTTGCTACCAAACATGGTTTTGTTTTCGTTTTTGACAGAGTAACAGGTGAGCCTGTATTTCCTATTGAAGAAAAACCTTTTCCAAAAAGTGAAATGCCTGGTGAAGAGTCATGGCCAACGCAGCCCATACCATCACTGCCAACCTTTACGAAACATGAGGTCACAACAGAAAATCTTAATCCATATTTTTCTGATAGTTTAAAACGATTCTGGCACAAGCGACTTGAGACTGCCAAATCGGGGCTGTATGTTCCCCCATCGGACAAATACGAGACGATCATGATGCCAGGGGCCTTAGGTGGCGCCAATTATGGTAATACCGGTGCAGATCCGAAAAATGGAATTCTTTACATCATGACGCAAGAGTATGCATCTGTTTACAAGCTTGAGAAAGTTGGACCACCTAAAATTGACCTTTCGTCAAATGAAATAAGGAAAGTAAAATCATTCTATTTAGCCAACTGTCAGACTTGTCACGGCAAAGGTATGGTTGGTGGCGTGGGACCCTCTCTTGTCAATGCAGGGCAGCGAATTTTTTGGGATGAGTTCAAAGGCATCGTAACGAACGGCGCCGGACAAATGCCAGGATTTGCCCACGTTGACGAGGAGACTTTGAGGGCCTTGTATCGTTTTGTCGGCGGTAATCCCAGAAGTTTTAATTTCGGCCGAAGAGGAGGCGATACGCCACCGGAAGGCCCGGTTGTAGATTCGGGCGGTGCAACGGTGAGGCCAGACGAAAGGAGGAACGCGCCAATGATGGATTATCCTGAAGGAACTGAACATCCTGCCGATCGGTATACTACAGATTACGGTTTGGAATGGATGGGATTGGCTACACCGCCATGGTCATCGATGCTGGCATATGACCTCAACAATGGAACAGTAAAGTGGAGGAAACCTATTGGCCAGGATTCGCTATATGCAAAAGGTGATCAAAGTCTGGGCGCACCAAGTGGCACACTCAGAAAGGGAATGGTGGTTACTTCAACTGGAGTTATTTTCGTCACTGCCAAAGGGGGCAAGTTGTATGCTCTTGACGAGAATGATGGCAGGATTTTATGGGAGACCACATTAAGTCATGAATCAAATGGGCAGCCGGCGATGTATTCGGTGGATGGTAAACAATATCTTGTGATAAACGCTACGGGAAATTTTTCGCCTGATAGCTATGATCATTCCAAAAAGCCCGGAGCTTTGCCTAAGGGCTATGTAGTTTATGCACTTCCTGATAATAGATGAAAACCGATCGGCAGTAATACAGAACCTAACCCCAGAATCCATGAAACATTTTCTTACCCTATTTCTCTTGGTGATTGCAGCGCAGGCATCCGCTCAAACATTAAAAGATCGCATTGTCCCGAACGATCCATCCAAGTACAGAGAACTGTCAGCAGTACATGCCGGTCCGGGTAAGATGGGTTTTACCCAATTGATAGGGCGCACGGAATTATCAACAAACTTTTTATATCTGCATGCTGGTATTATCCACGCTAAATCGGGTATTGGTCACCACTTTCACCATAACATAGAGGAGATGTATGTGCTGCTTGATGGTGAAGCGGAATTTACAATCAATGGACGAACTTCGAAGTTGAAGGCACCCGCAGTAGTTCCCTGTAAGATGGGCGATTCTCATGCTATCTACAATGGCAGTGGCAAGAGTGTTCGTTGGCTTAACTTCGCTGTCAGTTTGAATAAAGGACGGGGAGATAATTTTGATCTCGGGGATACGCGCGTAGGAGCGAAGATCGATCCGATTCCGGTGTTTGTATCGGCTAGGCTGGAGCGGGATAAACTTAAAGCCGACAATTCAGGGTACAGTGGAACTGGTATTGTTCACAGGCGGATCATTAACCAAGATGTGTTCGGCACGGACTGGAACCATGTAGATCACGTTGTGATTTCCGCCGGGAGCTCAGCTCAGCGGAAGCTTGAAGGAATTGAGGAGGTTTATTATGTCATCAAGGGTAAAGGTGTTTTTGGTATCATGGATGAGCAGGTAGGTTTTAAAGCTGACGATGCTTTTTATGGGTCTTTAGGCGAAACACTTACACTTTCGAATAATGGTTCCGAAGAACTCGAACTTCTGGTGATCGGTATTGCACCATCAAAACAAAAAGGTCTTGCAATAGCTAAGCCCCTTATTAAACCTAAAGCAATAGCGTTACAAATGGATTTCATTGTAGCCAAAGAAAACGCCGACGCTTTTGAAAAAATGTATTACTCCATTTATGTGCCGGCTATGACTGTGCAGCAGGGTTATGTCGGATCAAAATTGTTGCGCATGTTCCCGGAGAATCTTTCAAAAGAAATTGAAGCCGAGGCCACTACTTATAATTATCAGATCCAAATTTCATTTGACACAGAGGAAGCGAGGAGGAAGTGGGTAGCCAGTCCACAGCATCAGATTGCCTGGCCAGCTGCATCCGGACTTGCCAAAGAATATAAGTGGCGCGGTTACGATGTAATGGGTGACGATGTCCAGGAATGATGAACGGCCGAATCGGTGTCTGATACTATGGGTTTTTCACGGCATGGCTACATGCAGATCGCGGCTGCTACGGAAACTCATAGATACTGGACAAATCCTTCCATATTTGTACGGATCTTGTAAACCTCGCTGTAGCTCACAATGTAAAGTGTCTTCATATCCTCGTCTCCGAAGCAAAGACTAACCGGGAAAGAGGGCAAATTAATAATGCCCACGAAATCACCCTTTGAATTAAAAATCTGGACGCCATAGTAGGTCGCAACGTACAGGTTACCCTTTTGATCAATGGCCATACCATCGGCGCTTGAGGATCTTCCTTTTCTGTCGAGCACCTCTCCGGTTAGTCGTAACTCTGCAAACTTGCGTCCATTGGTGATAGTGCCATCCTCATTTACATTGTACGCCCAGATGAAGTTATCTTTTTCGCTATCGACCGGATACCACGTCTCGTTATCGTAACAGTTATTGATGTACAAATTTTTTCCATCGGGTGACAACACAATTCCATTGGGCATTGCAAATTCATTCGGTTCGGTTACTCTGATAATTTTTCCCGCCGGAGAAACATAGTACACAGCACGCCCGGGCTGAAATTTATTGGCTTCCATGGTAAACTGAGGATCCGTGAAATAAAATCCCCCTTTCCTATCTACAACAACATCGTTTGGACCGTCAATAGGTTTACCTTCAAACTTATCAGCCAGCACCTTTACTACCTGTCCTTTCGTTGTCATCGCTACTACCCGGTGCCCCATCATGTCACATACAATGAGGTTGCCATTTTTGTAGGGGTATAGTCCGTTG
>CAMLER010000373.1 GCA_946478915.1 uncultured Chryseolinea sp. | reverse complement strand
CTCATCGTGGTGGGCGCCTATTGCATTGCAAATCGCAGGATGCTCCTTGTATTTTTGTGCAAGCTCCATACCGACTATGGCGTGAGGTTTTTCGAGTTCCTCCGGCCAAACCTTTCCAATGTCATGGAGAAGTCCGGCTCGTTTAGCTTGTTTTACATTGAGGCCCAGTTCACTGGCCATGATAGCGCACAGATTGGCAACCTCGCGTGAATGTTGCAGCAAGTTCTGACCGTAGGAGGAGCGGAATCGCATACGTCCTACCATTCTCACAAGTTCAGGATGTAAACCATGAATACCCAAATCAATAACCGTACGTTCTCCGATTTCGACAATTTCATCTTCGATGTTTTTTGTGGTTTTGGCAACGATCTCTTCAATTCTAGCGGGGTGGATTCTGCCATCCTGTACCAATCGGTGAAGAGAAAGCCTTGCAATTTCTCTTCTCACGGGATCAAATCCTGAAATGATGATTGCTTCGGGAGTGTCATCAACTATGATCTCAACACCGGTAACTGCTTCCAATGCGCGAATGTTACGCCCTTCCCGGCCAATTATCTTTCCCTTAATGTCGTCGCTTTCGATGTTGAATATCGAAACACAATTTTCGATGGCGTGTTCGGTAGCTGTCCGTTGAATGGTTTCGACAACAATCTTTTTAGCTTCTTTCGTAGCCGTAAGCTTTGCCTGTTCCATAATGTCTTTGATGAAACTCGATGCACGTGTTTGTGCTTCGTCCTTGAGGGAGGCTACCAACTGCTCACGCGCTTCGTCGGCGGTGAGTTTGCTGATGTTTTCGAGAACCTGAATTTTTTGTTGGTTAAATTTATCCAATTCTTCCTTTCGCTTTCTGGTGTGTTCTAACTGAGCAGCAAGGTCTGTTCTGATATCATCCAATTCACCTTCCTTTCGTTTCAGACTTTCCAGTTCTTTGCTAAGCGCTTGTTCTCTTTGTTTGATCTTTTGTTCGTTGCTGATGATAAGGCTTTTTTTCTTGTTTGCTTCTTCCTCAAATTCGCTTTTCATTTTGAGGAGCTTTTCTTTAGCCTCGAGGATCTTGTCCTTTTTCAAATTCTCGGCTGCAATTTCAGCTTCTTTTAGAATCAGCTTGGCTCTTGCCCCTGCGTCTTCTTCATTTTTCTTAAGCTTTCGTTTGTACAGCCAAGAACCGATCAAAGGGCTCAGCACAATCGTAGCGATGATGCTGGCTACAATAGCTATCACGGTTGTTGTTGACATAAAAAATTTAGGTTATAAATAGCCCTGAGATGCCGCCTTGGCTCAGAAGATTAAAAAGGAGTGAAGGGCTAAAGAATAGATTGGGAGACGATGTGATTCAGCTGATTTACTTTTTCAAAAACGGTTTGATCAATAACCTGATAGGTTTCATCCGCTGCCATTTTATCAATAAGGCAATCGAACGCGACCATGGCCAATAAATCTTGCTTATCGTCAATCCCAAATTGTTCCCGATAAGATTTTATCTTTTCATTGATGAGTTTGCCGGCCATTCGAACCCGCTCTTCGTCCGTGAGTTTCACTTTCATTGGATACTCACGATCCGCTATTTTGATTTTTATAGAAAGATCCTCCATCAAATAATCTTACTGGGTTTTCTTATCTGCTTAAGTGAGCGATGCACTTGTCGATTTCACGAATGTAATCGTCCACTTTTTTCTTCAACTCCGAAACACTTCCGTCCTCCGGGTTAATTCTATCCACAATTTTAGTGATTTTCAATTGATTATGAAAACCTGATATCTGATCATCCCGGCTTCGAACGGCTGTTTTTAAATCCTGGTTTTCTCTTTTAAGGCTTTTCAGCTCTTCCTTTAGGTTTTTATGCTCATTTACAAGCACCAAAATTTTGCGCTCCAATCCATTTAGATTGGTTTTTAGAAGTTCCTGATCCATGAAATGTTATTTAAGCATAGCGATCTGTACCAGCAGGCTAACCGTTGAACCGTTGGAAGACCCGTCGATCGCTATACATCATTATTTTCTAATTAATGCTCCAAGTTTCTCTTGCAATGCTACCATCAGTCGCTCCATCGTCTTGTCAATCTCTCCATCCGTCAGGGTCTTGGTTTCATTTTGTAATGTGAATCCAAGAGCATATGCTTTTTTACCCTTTGGAATTTTATCTCCTTCATAGACATCAAAAGCTATGATGTTCTTTATCAACCGCTTCTCTTCCGCCATGACGAGATTGTGAATTTCATGGAAGCTGATTTGCTTGTCAATCACGAGCGACAAGTCACGTCTAACCTCAGGGAACTTAGCAACCTCTTGAATTACTAACTTAGGGTTTGCATTCTTGAAAAGCAAGGGTGTGTTAAGCTCGGCGTAAAATAAATCCTGCTTCACGCCAAAATCTTTCAGGAACGCTTGTTTTACTTTACCAACCTTTCCTATTTCTTTCTTCCCTTGAAGAAGTGTTACACCATATTCCAATATTTGGTCCACCACCTTTTCAAGCTTCACATCGTGAAGCCCACATTTTAATAATACATGGTGAACATGCTGGGCGAGATCATGATAGCCCACACCCCTGGACGGTGACTGCCAGTTTTCAGCCTGAACATTACCGGACATATACAATGCCAGGCGTTCCTCTTCCAGAAGCTTACCGTCTTCTTCATAGTAAATTTTTCCAAACTCAAAAAGCTTAAGATCTTTTTGTTTCCGATTTATATTATATGACGCTACTTCGAGTCCGGTAAAAAGCATCGTTTGCCTGAGAATGCCTTGTTCTTCGCTTAGCTTATTAAGCATTTCAATCGGCCGCCCTCTGAAATTCAGATTATGCTTTTGTTGATAGGCATGGTTTGTAAGCGAATTTGTCCATACTTCGTAAAAGCCGTTTGAAACCAAAAGTTCGCTGATGGTTCTCTTGAAATTATTAATGTCTTTCGGAGGGAACGATGCCAGAAAATCTGCTGAGGAATTGCTTGACAATTCAATGTTGTTAAATCCATATATCCGCAAAACTTCTTCTGCAATATCGGCCTCCTGCGCAACATCAACGCGGTATGGTGGAACTGAAACCTCGAATTCATCTTCAGTTCTGCTCATGGTCTTTATATCCAATGCCTCCAGGATGCTGTGAATGCGTTCGCGATCGATCTTTTTACCGATCAGTCGATCTATATTCTTATACTTCACATTGAAAACCCGGTTCTCAATCTTCGAAGGATATAAGTCCGTAATGTCTGAAGCAATTTCTCCCCCTGCGATTTCCCGAATCAGGACTGCAGCACGCTTTAATGCATACACAGTATTGTTGGGGTCGGTTCCCCGCTCAAATCTGAAGGAGGCATCTGTCTTTAACTGGTGGTTGGTCGAGGTCCTACGAATGTATTCGGGAGAAAAATAGGCGCTTTCCAAAAAAATGTTTTTTGTGTTCGCGGTGATACCTGAACTTATCCCACCGAAGACGCCTGCAATGCACATTCCTTCTGTTGCACTACAGATCATGAGATCTGTCGAGTTTAACGACCTCTCTTTTTTATCTAGTGTTGTAAATCTGGTGCCTTGAGGAAGTGTCTTGACGATCACCTTTTTGCCATCGATCTTGTCCGCATCGAAGGCATGCAATGGCTGTCCCAACTCATGGCAAACAAAATTTGTTATGTCCACGATTGAGTTGATAGGAGTTTGTCCAATAGCCAACAATCTCCGCTTTAACCAGTCGGGAGATTCGATCACGTTAACTCCAGAGATGGTAATTGCAGAGTATCGAGGACAGGCATCATAATTTTCAACCTGTACGGCTATGGGTAGGCTATTTTTTTCGACTTTGAAAGCCCCGACGTCGGGTAGTTTCAGACTCCTATGTTTTGCGGCCTTCACATCTCTGGCAACGCCTACATGAGAGGCAGCATCTGCACGGTTCGGGGTAAGACCGATCTCGATTGTATGATCTGTTTCAATTTTGTAATACGCTGAGGCTGGTGTCCCATTCGGAAGATCCGTTTCCAGCACGATTATTCCATCATGACTTTCGCCAAGTCCGATTTCATCTTCTGCACATATCATCCCCTCAGATTTTTCCCCGCGAATCTTTGTGGCCTTAATAGTGAAAGGTTCGCCGCCGGCGGGATAGAGCGTAGAACCGGGAAGCGCTACAACAACTTTTTGACCAGTTGCAACATTGGGCGCGCCACAAACAATTGGCAGCGTTTTATTATCACCCACATCGACGGTGGTTACCGATAGCTTATCGGCGTTCGGATGCTTGGAACAGGTTAACACTTGACCGATCACCAATCCTTTAAGACTTCCCTTGATGGTTTCGAAGATCTCGACGCTTTCAACTTCGAGCCCGGTTGATGTTAATATATGAGCCAGGTCGTCAGGAGACTCCGGAACATCGATATATTCTTTCAGCCAGTTATACGAAATAGTCATTGACGAATCTTTGCGTGCAAAATTAAATTTTCGCAAGGAAGTAAAAATACTTTAGAGAAAGAACTTGACTCCTCTAAACGAATAATTAGTCCCGTAAGATGTTTGCGAGTGCCCTGTCTATCAATGATATGCTTTTTCGCCAGCCCGAATTGGTATGGTCAGTAAATTTTCGCGAGGCGGCAATGGGCAGGAGAAACTGTCCTTGTAAGCGCAGTATGGATTGTAAGCTTTGTTAAAGTCGAGTGTGATAGTGCTGGCTCCCGGAACTTTAGTGAGGTCGAGATAACGCCCGGCCCCATACGTTTCCACTGTGCTGGTTTCATCACCAAACGCAAAGAACAGGTTGCCTCTGAAAGGTCCCATATCGATAACCTCCAGTATCAACAGTCGATGGTGATAACCATCCAGATCAAATTCTGCATATGCATATTCAAGGTACCGTTGCTCTTTGCCGTCGTTTGTCGTGAGTGTGACCGGCTTCTTTTTTTCTATCGGAACAAGGTCTGCAATGATGTTGTATTTCGGATTCGGCGGATAGTAATTTAAACCCTTATAATCTTCCGGCGGGTTTCCGAAAGGTGATTCATCAGAAGTGCGCATAAAGCGATCCTTTTCCTCTCGCTCCTTATTAATCTCCTCGGTATATGCAGCAACATCGCTACCTCCCATAAATGAGTAGAGGACACTTACGATGATGATCACTGACGCAACTAGAAAAATAATGTTTTTTGCCTTCATTGAATCGCGACTGATTCCATTAGTTCAAGTTTGTATTTCTCTTCCCAGGCATTAATAGCATCTCGCTTGCTGTTGAACAAATCGAAAAACAGCGGAATACCATTGTCTGCAAGTTCTCCAGGCGCATTGGCCAGTATGCACACCGCGATTTTATCGTGCGGATTAACCGCGACTTCACTTCGATAGCCATTCACATATCCGCCATGGTAGATAAGCGTGTCGTTGGGATAATGAAGTATACGCCAGCCCAGTCCATAAAACGAATCACTGAGCCGATGCATTCTACCATAATTCCTATTTTTGGAACGCGCTCTCACAACGGGAGTGAACAATTGGGCTAATGTACTTTTGGAAATAACATCTTCGCGATTCCCCAAAAGTGCAATCATCCATTGAGCCATATCTGATATACTGGCATTTATTCCGCCAGCAGGCGCCACGTTGTAATAGGTGTCCGTTATTTTTGCCGGTCGCCACTGTCTACTTCGTCGCATGTGTGGGCGAGCCACATTT
>CAMLER010000372.1 GCA_946478915.1 uncultured Chryseolinea sp. | reverse complement strand
CTGCGCATTCTCCAATGCAACCTTCGACGGCTTCGATCCACCAATCATTTTCGCAATTTCTTTAACACGTTCCTGCTCATCAAGTCGCTTGATCGTACTGATCGTTTTGGCAGAAGAGTTATCCTTGTACACAAAGTAATGAGCATCACCTTTCGCGGCAATTTGAGGGAGGTGGCTGATCGATATTATCTGATGATTCTTAGACATCCCTTTCATCAAATTGCCGAGCTTGATAGCTACTTCGCCGGAAATTCCATTGTCAATTTCGTCCAGGACAAGGGTTGGCATTGAGGTTTTAGCAGCCATTACATATTTGATACAAAACATTACTCTGGAGAATTCACCGCCTGAAGCCACCTGTGCCAATGGCCGGGGCGTTACCCCTTTATTTGCACTAAAAAGAATGTCAATATGATCAATGCCCGCCGCAGAAATTTCGACAGTGGAAGTTTCAATTTCAAAAACTGCGTTGGGCATTCCCAACTCCTGGAGCAATTTGGTGATTTGCTTGCATAAGGGCTTGAAAACTTTCTTCCGGGAATCGCTTAAACGCAAGGCCAGCGCCTTTACCTTATCCATTGCGTTTTCAAAATTTTGTCTGGCAACAAGCAACGTTTCATCGAGGTTGGAAGTAATGCTATCCTTTTGCGCCAAATTCTCCTGGATCGCAAGTAATTCTTTTACATCCTGTACCCGATGCTTCTTTTGCAGCCGATATAAAAGACTGAGGCGTTCCTTCAATGTATCGGTGCGTTCAGGGTCAAACTCCACTTCGTCCGATTCCCGCTCAATCTCACTGGCAAGATCATCTAGTTCGATCATTAAGCTCTCCATTCGCCGGTGAAGCTCCTCATAACGTGCCGAAAATCCTGCAATTACTTGCAGATGGTTGCGCGCTTCTCTCAACCCATTGAGAGATGCAAATTCTGAATTGTTAACTACGTCGGTAATTTGTTGGAGGCGCGATTTTATCTCTGCAGCATGCTCCATGATCTTCAATTCAGACTCAAGCGATTCCTGCTCGTTTTCCTGCAGGTCTGCTTTCAAAAGTTCATCAAGTTGAAACCGGACATAGTCCGCCTCCTGTCGAAGTGTGTCTGCCTCTGCAGTTAACGATTCAAATCTCTTTTTTGCATCCTGGAAGATAGCCCACGCGTTGTAGTATTCATTTAAAAGGCCTGAATGGTCAGCATATGCATCGATGAGTTTCAGCTGAAAAGTCTGTTGACCTAATTGAAGCGTCTCATGCTGGGAATGAATATCCATCAATAAACTTCCAATCCGTTTCATCACCTCAAGGGTAACGGGAGTATCGTTTATAAACGCCCGGGATTTTCCACCGGGACTAATCTCACGACGGATCACGGTTTGGTCCTCGTAGTCGAGATCTTCTTTTAAGAAAATTGACTTTAGGTTTTCTTTTTTCAGAACGAAGGTTCCTTCGGTAATGCATTTTTCCTTTTCGTTCCACAATACCTTTGTATCGGCACGGTTTCCCATGAGTAAACCGATAGCTCCCAGCATAATTGATTTTCCTGCGCCGGTTTCACCGGTGATAACATTGAGATTGGAAGACGGCTCCATCTCCAGATGTTTTATCAACGCATAATTTTGGATTGTCAGGTGTTTTAACATCAGACTATGGCGTCCAGGTAGATTTCAACAATATTTTTAAACGGATATCGTACATTCTCCATTCGCATATTCTGAAGAATAATTTCCGTTTCGTTCACTTTTTTTAATTCGCCAAACATCACCGTGCGATTGGCAAGCACGATGTTGATTTTCTTTCCCAGAAATTCGGATATCCTTTTTTGGATTTGAATTCGATCATTCAGACGTAATTGTCTGGTGCGCATAGTAAACGGATTCTGGCAAATCTGAATAATTCAGTGCTGGTTTGCAACAACGGAAATTTGAAATCTAGTTCTGAATCATTTTTTCATAGGTGGCACTATTGGAAGGATCTATCGTTGTGACGATATCGTACGCTTCCCTGCGCAGTTGAATACTCCCTGAAGAAAAAATATTAGCGATTTCCTTGCCTTTTGCATCAAGAAAGCTCACGAGAAGTATCGCATTCGGATTGATGTCGCGTATCTTCTTCACATCCTTAAGTCCGTCTAAAATAATTTTGCGGCTTTTGTCAGGATCCTGATCAAATGCATCCAAACCCAACCGGTGGTAGGAATAAACTGATTTTCGCAGGTCGACCATTTGGGGGTTATTGTAATTTTCCACTATCCAATACCGGCTGCGATTATTACCTCCGATCGATTGCCAACCCGGCCGGTTCGATTGTTGTGCATTGTTGACCACATTAAGGGCACGTTGAAAATAAGGTGTTCCACCCAGTTCGCTGAACGTGTCGGCATCTATACCAAGGATAAGATAGGCGTAGACGGCCAACATGGAAGTAAGATTGGAAGTATAGGTATTATCGTTGTATTCCAGCGGTAGCGATTCTATATACTCAAATTCCCAGTCGCGATCTGCAAAATTGAATGTCAGGCTGTTATAGTTCGTATTATATACGGGACGGGCTGCCTGTATCTGAACCGTTGCGGAAAAACTTCCGATGGCCGGCATTTTCGTGATTGTAATGAGCATATTGCACGCAATTTTTTCGTGAGGTTTGTAAGCCTCATTCGACCATTTGCGCCCGTTCAAAAATTGCTCGATCGACGTTTTCATATCTCTGAAAATTCCGCGATCGGATGTGGTGATTTGAGTTGAATTAATAGTTACTGTGCAATTTAGCTCCTGAGCTGAAGAGGCTGCCCACGAAACCAAAAATGAAATAAGAATCGCGGATTTATGTATGTAGATTTTCAACGATTGCATTGACAATATCTTTTGCTACAGCTTTCTTGTCCTTTAACGCAAAGGTCGTCATTTTATGTTGACGATCGAAAATAGCAATCTTATTTGTGTCGTAACCGAACCCGGCGCCTGGGTCATTCAAAGAATTTAAAACGATAAGATCGAAATTTTTAGCCTCCAGTTTTTTCAAGGCATTTTCCTTTTCCTGGCTTGTTTCGAGCGCAAATCCGACAACAAACTGACCACCCCTTTTAAGCTTGCCTAAGGACTCAGCAATATCCTTCGTCCGTGTTAATTCCAGGGTAAGCTTTCCATTTTTCTTTATTTTCTCAGTAGCAGCGTTCGCGGGACGATAATCTGCCACAGCCGCCGCCAGAACGGCGATATCAGTTTCCTCAAAAACAGCAGTACACGCATTATACATTTCTTCTGCTGATACAACTTCCTTTACTGTTATGCCTGGGTGGCGGGTTTTCTGGTTTGTCGGCCCGGCGATCAGATTCACAATAGCACCTTCCCGAGCTAATTCTTCGGCGATAGCAAAGCCCATTTTACCGCTGGAATGATTACCGATAAACCGTACGGGGTCAATTGCCTCATAAGTAGGACCGGCAGTTACCAATACTTTCTTTCCTTTGAGCTTTTGATCTCTGCTTAAGAAAAAGTCGATCTGGTTAAAAATATCCTCCGGCTCAGCCATTCGTCCTGTCCCTGTCAATCCGCTGGCAAGTTCACCGTGGGTGGGTTCGATCATAATGTTGCCGAACGACCTTATTCTTTCCAGGTTTGCCGCAGTCGCGGGATGTTGGAGCATGTCGAGGTCCATGGCCGGTGCCAGCCATACAGGGCACCGCGCGGAGAGATAGGTCGCAAGAAGTAGATTATCGCAAATGCCGCCAGCGATTTTGGCGATAGTATTTGCAGTAGCTGGCGCAATAATCATCGCGTCTGCCCACAGTCCAAGTTCAACGTGATTATTCCATTCGCCAGTCTCTTCATCTCCAAAACTGGTCAGGACGGGGTTTCTAGATAGGGTGGACAGTGTAAGCGGTGTGATAAACTGGTGAGCTGAAGGGCTCATGATCACTCTTACTTCAGCACCGGATTTGACAAGAAGTCTGGTAAGCATGGCACATTTGTAGGCGGCAATACCGCCACAAACGCCTAGAATGATCTTCCTGCCCGCAAGCATTTTAAAGGAGAATTAAAGCTCCTGCTGCTGCGCATCGCCTTCTCCACGCATACGGAAATTGAGTTTTTCCTCCAGGAATTCCTCAGTAGCCGTAGTCGTCGGTTTCGGCATCCGTTCGTAGAACTTCGAAATCTCGATCTGCTCGCGGTTTTCGAAAACCTCTTCCAGGTTGTCGACGGTAGTGGCAAACTCAGCCAGCTTGTTGTTCAATTCTTCTTTGATGTTGATCGCAATTTGCCGCGCTCTCTTCGAGATCACGACCACCGATTCGTAAAGATTGCCGGTTTGCGCTGCGATCTTTTCAATATCGCGGGTGATGATAGAAGGATTGATTGCCATAATTATGAATTATTATTTTTTGACTTATTAAGCTTTTCCAGGCTGTCGGCGTAAAGCTTTTCCGCCTCGCGAAGGAATGGACTTTGGGGATATCGGTCAACGAACTCCTTATAGTGTTCCACCACTCCTTTATATCGCTCTTCCTGCTTACTCAGTATGCTCTGTTCAGCAAGACGATACTCTGAGACAATTACCAGATAGTATGCTTCTTCCAGAAACTCTGAGTCCGGAAAATTATCTTTGAAATTGTTCAGCGCCACGATAGCAGCCTTGTAGCTGCGCATCTTGTAATACTGATATGAATTTTCAAATCCTTTGCGTTCCAGCTTCTTTTGTGTCGTAACAATCACCTCAATCGCCTGATCGCGAAACTTACTGTTGTTGAACCGGTTGAGAAACTCCTGCATCGCGGCCATTGCTTCTATACTGCTCGTTTGATCAAGGTTGTCCTTCGGTGACGATTTATAAAGCGAATATGCGTACATATACCTGGCTTCTTCCGCAAGGGAGCTCCGGCCATAAGTCTCATAAAATGTCTTAAACTGCTCCGATGCAAGCAGATATAGCTTATCATAATACTGGCAATAAGCCAGATAGAACTGGACTTTTTCACCTTCTGGCAATCCCCTTACAATTGGGATGATTTGCTCAAACAAGACCGAAGCACGGTAATAGTCCTTCTTTTCGTAATACCTTAGTCCAGCTTCATATTTCACCCTCCAATCCTGACTTTTTTCGATTTTCCGGAATTTGCTACAGGAAACACCTATCGCCAGGAGCAAGACCAAAAGAAAATAGGATGATAGTTTTTGCATAAGCCCGCAAATATAACATAAGATGCCATATTCTGAAAAAACGTTTATCGTCCTGGCAGATTTCAGAATGCTGCAATCATACGTTACATCAAACGATGAAAAAGCGAGAAAAAAGGTTTGAAACGGGTTTTATAGAAAACTTTATTTTTTGACGATCAGCTTACGCGTCATAACCCCTTCATTTTCCACATACAAGGTGTAAAAATAGATTCCCGCACTTTGGTCCTCAATCTTGATCCGCACCTTCTTTTCCAAAGAAGAAAGGGCATATTCGCCGATGATATTTCCCAGGATGTTATGAACCAGGATTTTTGCGTTTACATTATCGCTTAAAAGGTCATAATCAACGAACGCTTCCTCAACGGCGGGATTTGGATAAACATCATAAACCGTGATATACCTGGAATTATAAATAGTAGCCTTATCAGGCTTTTCCTCCACTTCAAAATTTAACTCCACCTCCATAAACTGGTTGGGATTGGCTTTGTTGAAGGCCAGAT
>CAMLER010000371.1 GCA_946478915.1 uncultured Chryseolinea sp. | reverse complement strand
AAGTGACCGACATTCTTTCACCGGGTAATACATGTACCAGCACAGCTACTTTCACGATCGTGGACGATCTTCCGGTGTTCACCATCAACAATACCTTGATTACGATAGGAGATCAAACCGATTGTGTGGCAAACGGTTCAGCGGAGGTCACCGATATATTGATCGATGGCGTTTCTAATGGAGGGACAACCGGATTTACATTCGAATGGTTTGATGAATCGGGAATATCAATCGATGGTCCGGGTGCATCGTCGACTGTAGGGGTACCCCTTGCCGCGGGTAACTACAGGGTTGTAGCGACGAACACGACATCGCTTTGCAGTTCACCAGTAGCGGTGTTCACTGTAGACGATGTGAGTGTCACACCAGCTATTACGCAGAATACGATCACAAATAATACGAATTGTTCCGGAGCAACACCGAACGGATCGATCACCATCGATGTGAACGGCGTCGTACCGGCAGCTACTGACTTTACGATCCAATGGTATACGGGCATCGGAACAGGAAGTCCGATAGCAGGGGCAACGAGTGAAACGTTATCGACGCTGGGAGCGGGTGACTACACCGTAGAAGTGACCGACATTCTTTCACCGGGTAATACATGTACCAGCACAGCTACTTTCACCATTCTTGAAACTCCGAACACCGTGCTAATCGACAAGTATGATGTTGCCATCACAGACAATTCCGATTGCAACTCAGTTGTCGGAAGTGCTTCTGTTTCCAATATCATTTTCAACGGGTTGCCTGTGGGTAACACCATCGGCTACTCATTTGAATGGTTGCAAAGCGACTTTACGCCTATTGACCCTGGCAACGGGCCCACTGTGGGCATAAATCTTATCGCGAATGATTATTACGTGAGGGCCACACATATTGCATCGAATTGTGTATCGCCACCCGCGCCGTTCACGATAAAAGACGTCTCCATACTTCCTGTAATTATCGCCATCAAAGATTTTGACAACATAGCTTGTAACACAGATTACACGGGACAGGTTAGTGCATCTGTTACCGAAGGGTCAATAGCAGGCGTCACTGCTGGATATACCTTTGATTGGTTCTCCGGTATCAACAATACCAATCCGGCAGATCTTATTGGTTCTGGTCCCGTTTTAGCAGGTCTGCCAGAAGGTGATTATACTGTTCTTGTAACCGACATTTCCACGCCATCACAAAATTGCACTAATACAGCCACGGTTACAATTGAAAGGAAGATACCCGTATTTGATGGAATGGTGACATCCAATGCACAAACGATGTGTGCACCAATCCAGGATGGAAATATGACAGTAAACAGCGTCCAACAATTTCTGGGCGGTGTTACGACGTTCTTTGATATGAGCAATGCCATCGATCGTAGCAAATTTTCATTTGAATGGTTCGATGAAAGTCTGACCTCAATCGCACCTCCGAACGGAAATAACGTTTCGCCTAATCTTTCTGAAGGTACTTTTTACGTCAGGATTAGTGATGCCCTGGGATGTACGTCCGATTTTATAACTGGTGTTATAGATGATCAAACTGCAAAACCACATATAGCATTGGACGAGTTCAAGAATCCTGCAGTATGTATTTTGCCAGAAATACAGGGTAGTTTGTTTGTGTCGGCAGATAATAGTCTGAATTCAGCAGCGTATACATTCGAATGGTTTGAAGGAAATAACACAACGGGTACGCTAGTCGAGCCGAACAGTCCGTTCCTCGGAAACATCAGTTACACCAATGTTTCGGATTATACAGTTCGTGTTACCAATAACACTACACAGTGTTTTAGTCTGGAGACCTACCGATTTACAACGGATACGGTAGCCATTCAGGTTGTTGCATCAGCGGTACCCTTAACCAGTTGCGTAACAGACAATGGAAGTTTATTTGCCGCAACGAGAACCGGTGCCGGCCAATTGTACACCATAGAATGGCACAACGGGACAGTCATTGATGCAACCCCTGACTTTATTTCCAACGAAATTCTGATTGCGCCAATTGGAACATACACAGCCATCGCAAAACATCCAACGCTTAATTTCTGTACGTCTATTGCCGATACTGTTTCCGTAACGGACGGAAGAATGTATCCGGAAGTCACGGCAGTACAAAAAGCACCACTTACTTATTGCGATCCGGGAAAATCGAACGGAGTTGCTTCTGCAACAGTCAATGGAAGCGTAATTGGCTATTCATTTGATTGGTATGAGGGATCTTCGACGACGTCGGTCTATACTGGAAGCGAAGCTAGTATTTTAAGCGCTAGCACCTACGTTGTTAAAGCTACTGATGTTATTTCAGGTTGTGCTGGTACTACCACCATTACGATCGAAAATGATCCACTCGTCATTTTAATGCCGCAGATCACTTTGATATCAAATAGAACCGACTGCGAAATTTCTGACGGTGCGCTAAGTGCTGACGTTAATGGGGAAACGAAGGATTATATATTCAATTGGTATAATGGGCCAGCGGTCAAAGATCAGATAGATGCTGCTGGAGAAATATATTCAGCGCTGGATGCCGGCGTATATACTGTAACAGCCATAGATCGTGAGTCAGGTTGTGCCTCTATGCCAGTTCAACGAGAGGTAATTGCAGACATGGTGTATCCTGATTTTGATATTAAGACCGTCAATACAAATTGCGATGAGAGTGTTGGCAGCGCATCAATCAAAGTATCAGGCGAAGTAGAGGTAAAGGAAATCAGGTGGGAAATATTAGGAGCAATTGAACTTGGTCCGCAAGCTTCTGCGTTACCATCAGGAGTTTTTACGGCCACAGCCGTGTCCTTCCGAAACTGTCCGACATCGAAGACCTTCGAAATCAAAACAGATCTTACTATTTACAATGGTGTATCAAGAAACAGCGATGGGTTAAATGATTTCTTCGAAATAGGTTGTATTTCGGAATATCCAAACAATTCTGTCAAGATTTTTAATCGCGCGGGTACATTGGTGTTTGAAGCAAGCGGCTACAACAATGAAGACACTTATTTCGATGGCACTTCAAATCGCGGTATCAATATTATGGGAAATGATTTGCCAGATGGTACATACTTCTACATTGTGAACAAAGGTGATGGCTCAGAACCGAAGACCGGATACTTGGAATTATTGCATTAAAATATGAATGCGACTAAGAAAATAGTGCTTGTGTTTGTATTGCTTCTACATGGAATCACTGTAAACGTGATGGCTCAACAAAGCATTGTGTATTCACAATACATTTATAATGGATTGCTTATTAATCCTGCGTATGCAGGTAGTCATATCCAACTAAGCGCGACTGTCAGCTATCGAAATCAATGGGTGAATTTCGAAGGCGCCCCACAAACAGCAACATTGGGCGTTCACTCTGCCGTAAACAAAAGTAAGATAGGATTAGGGTTGCTTGCGACAAGCGATAAAATTGGGAGTTATTCGAACACAGGAATTTTTGGAGCTTATTCTTATCGAATACAAGATCATCGCGGCGGAATTTTTTCCATGGGGCTGCAGGGAGGTATTCACAACTTTCAGGCTGACTACAGTTCTCTGAAATTGAAAGCAGGGCAAGATCCCACATTCAACGGAAGGTTAAGCGAATTGAAGCCGAATTTTGGCGGAGGTGTTTTTTACTATACTAAAAAGTTTTTTGGCGGATTCTCCGTCCCAGTCATTTTAAAACACTCTAAATTTTTCAACAATGGCCTACAGCATCTGGCGTTGGCGCGACATTATTATTTGTTTGTCGGGGCCACATTACCACTTGATCGCCTTGATAATGTAAAAGTGAATCCGTCTCTATTGATTAGGGCGCAGGAAGGAACGCCGCTTAATGCTGACATCAATGTGGCAGTTGTTTTCCATAATTTGGTTAGTACCGGACTTTCATATCGAACTGGCGAAAGTTTTACGACGCTCTTGCATTTCAAGCTTAGCGAAAAGTTTAATTTCGGTTACTCATACGACTGGATCACAAGCGACATCCGTAAATTTTCGAATGGTACGCACGAATTCATGCTGAACTATCGGGTGCGTATTCAAGGCATACACAGAAACGTTCTTTGTCCCCAACCGTTTAGCCGGTAGGATTGCGCAAGGTGCTAAATCAAATGTGTTGGTTCAAATAACGCACGGGGTACCTATGGTATTTTCATCGGCAATTTACACATCGAATGAATCGCCTTTTGGTAGGGTTGAATGTTATTGGATGAGGTATGCTGGGTAAGTTATTCGTAATGCTTCGAAAGTCAGTTCGACATTAGTCTTCAATAGCGCTTTATTTTGGAATGCAATTTCTAATGGGCCGGCAATTTCATTCTCGGATCACTCCGTTCAACGCATTTTTGTCCAGTTTGTCGTATTAGGTCGAATTTGCGGGCGTTTTCAAAACAAAAGTCTTGACCTTCCGGTTGTATAGCTGGCCAAGGCTGAGTCTACAGTATTTTTCAAGGTAAGGAAATGATGGAGTTAATGTGCCCCAGGCACGATGTGGATGGAATTGCATACCATTTGGTAATGAGGGAACACGGAAATTGTACAGGCTCATTATTTCAATTTCGGATCGGTCCCACTGTTGCGACTTGTTTGCGACGTGTTGATTTGCAAACTGTTCATAGATAGTAACGGTGGAAATTACAAGCGACTTAAAAATCCAGGTTTTGAGAGATCGATAAAAATGGAAATTGACCATTAAGAACTTCATGAAGTGATCGACATGGCATGGATTCAAGCATCATTGAAAAATAGACGTCGGTGTGGCTGCATAGTTGTTGTACTCGATTTAAAGGGGGTCCAACGTTTATTTTAATTGGTGTCAAAATGAACAGCGCTTATAAGGTTTTTGAACAGGCACCCGTTATTATAGGGTTTGTCCGTGGCGAAAATTATATTATTGAATTTGCTAATCAGGGATTGCTTGCTGCCTGGAAAGTCGGAGCTGAGGTCCATGGAAAATCCTTATTTGATGTATTTCCCGAACTCGAAGCGCAAGGCTTCCGAAAACTTCTTGACGACGTCAGACTCACGGGCAAATCCTTTACCGCTTACGAATATCCCATCCATTTTGAACGCGATGGAAATCCTGAAACCTATTACTTCGATTTTATTTATAAGCCATTGATCGAAGGACAGGAAGCAGTTGGCGTCATTGCAGTCGGATACGATGTTACTGACAAAGTCGTTGCTAAGAAGAAGGTTGAACTTGGCGAACGAAAATGGAGGCAGTTGGCAAACTCATTGCCTGTCATGGTTTGGACTGCCAATGCGAATGGTGAAGTGAATTTTTTCAATTCGCTTTGGTACGAGGTAACTGGTTTTACAGAAGAGGAGACGCTCGGGGTCGGCTGGGCAAATGCATTGCATCCCGATGACCTACAAAGATGTTTGGGAACCTGGAGAGAAGCAGTTGAGAAAAAAACGTTGTACGAGATTGAAGCACGAATTAGAACAAAGAACGGAAGTTATGCATGGCTATTGGGTCGTGGAGTTCCGGTTATTGAAAATGATGTCGTGGTTAGCTGGTATGGTACAAGCACCGATATATCCGGACAGAAAGAACATGAATATCGTCTTGAGGATGTGGCGCGAGATAGTGAAAAGGAAGCTAAGGAAAAGACAACTTTGCTTAACAACATTCTTAAGTATTCAACCAACGGAATATCCGTCTCGCGACTTATTTTTAATGATGCAGGGGAGGTGGTA
>CAMLER010000370.1 GCA_946478915.1 uncultured Chryseolinea sp. | reverse complement strand
CTGGATGCCAAGGTTCTTCTTGCAGATGTCGTAGATGGCTTCATTGTCGAGCATATACTTTATGGCTTGTTCTCTTGACCATCCTTTGGTATGAATGCCGACGTCTACCACCAACCGGATTGCGCGATGAATCTCGTCGCCAAGGTTTCCAAAGTACTGATACGGATCTGTGTAGAGGCCAAGTTCCTTGCCCAAAGCTTCTGTATACAATGCCCAACCCTCGCCATACGCTCCGTACCACAAAAATCTTCTGAACTTCGGAAGCTCTTCATTTTCGTATTGGAGGGAGATCTGATAATGATGGCCAGGGATGGCTTCATGCAAAAATAGGGTCTCCATGCCCGTATAGTTATACTTGGTCGCATCCAGAATGGGAGCATAAAAGACTCCTGGCCGCGATCCGTCGGGAGTGCCGGGATTGTATTCCGCACTGCTTGATGCCGCTCGAAATGCTTCTGTTTGCCTTACCTCAAAACCTGTCTTAGGGGTCATATTGAACAATTTGGCAAGCTTGGGCTGCATCTTTTTATGGATCTCATTATATCCGGCCAGCACTTCCTCGGCAGTCTTATACGGCATGAATTTCTTGTTGGTATTAACGTACTCGAAGAACGATTTCAGATTCCCTTTAAAGCCTACCTGGTTCTTTACCTTTTCCATTTCCGCTCGAATGCGCTCCACCTCGCTTTTGCCGGTATTAAAGATCTCATCCGCCGAAAGGTCGGTGGTGGTCCAAAAGTTTATGAGGTGTTGGTAATATTCACTTCCTCCGGGAATGTCCGAAATTCCAGCTGACGTCCTGGTCTTCGGAATGTATTCGGTTTTTAGAAAGTTGTGAAGCTTGGTGTAGCTGGGCACAACCTTCTTTTCAATTGCATCCCGGTACGCTTTGGTTAGTCGATCTTTATCCGTGCCTGAAATGTCTTCGGGCATGTTCTTGATCGGATCCCAGAAAATGCTTTCTGTAACATCCGTAACCATCATATCCTTTGCCTGGGGAATCACTCTCTCCATTAATATTTTAGGATAAGTGTAGCCGGTGGAGAGCCCCCTTTTCATATTTACTATTGCAGTGTCGACCCAAATGGCGAAAGCATCTATCCTTTGTAGGAAATCGTCATAGTCTTTGGCTGTCTTAAACGGTTGATAACTCTTGCCACTGGCGATCTGCGGAATCGTTAATGTCATTCCCCAGAATTGATGGACAGGCATGAGGTGATCATTAAAAGTGAGCGACCTTTTTCCTCCATCCATTTCTCTTTTGAAAATATCATAGCTCACCTGCTCCTGCACAGAAAGAGAGTCACGTTGATACTCGCTCAAGGCTGAAAGCTGGCGATCATAAAAATCATTTAATTCCCTTCGAAAATCTTGGCTGATGTCATTAGGGAGCAGGTTGTTGTAGCGGTTGTCTCCGATCTGCGTGGCTTCCAAAGGAAAAAATTTCAAGCGTTCTTCATAGTAAGCATCAAGAAATTCACTGAACGGTTTTTTCATTGCTTCTTCTTTTGTCTCCTTGTCAGACATGCAGGCCTGAAAGGCGAGTAGGATGAATAACAGACGAAGGAAAATTTTCATATTCAAAAAGATTTACCACGAACCTGAACTTCCGCCGCCACCGAAGCTTCCACCGCCTCCGGAAAAACCTCCTGACGACCCACCGCTGGACCATCCAGATCCGGATGACCATCCGCCTCCACGACCCCCCGACTTACCCATTTTCTTCTCCAGTTTCTTTCTCCAGCCCGTATTTCTCGAAATCAATTTCAAAATAGGAAATCCGACTAAATAAATCACACCAACTGCCATCGCTACAGCCGGAGCTAAAACGACGTGGGGAAATGCGGCGTAGAAAGGGATGAGAAAAACATAAAGAACCCAGCTACCCCACCCCGGTATAATCAGGGCCATAAAAGTAAAAGCACCGAGTATACCGAAAATAAAAAGACCAATAAGAATCCTTGGCAAAATACCAAGCTCAATTTGATCGGAATCACCCGATGCGTATTCTCCCCCGATTGCACTTATGATAGCTTGTATTGCATTATTCACCCCTTCATCATAGTCGTTTTGTCTAAAGGCAGGAGCTAATTCATTCCTGATAATGCGACTGCAAATTGCGTCCGTTAACACACCCTCCAGTCCATATCCTACTTCGATACGGATTTTATGATCCTCCACAGCAATAACCAACAACACGCCATTATCTTTATCCTGAGTACCCAGTTTCCACTCTTCGGCTACACGCAGGGAATAATTTTCAATAGGCTCACCATCGAGTGACGAAATAGTGAGAATTGCGATTTGGTTCGATGTCGAGTCTTCATAAGCGGCAAGTTGTTTCTCAAGAGTATCCACAGTTTCCTGTGTGAGAATTTTTGCATCATCATGGACCCTTGTACCCCAAAGCTGTGGTATTGCCTTTTGCGACTGCGCGTAAAGGTTAATGAATGAGATCAAACAAAACCCGAGCGTATAAATGGCCTTGTGCATCGCTTTGCTCTTCCCCGAAAGGCAGTTTGTGTTTGTCAACCGTGTTATCACAGATTTCATACCTGATAATGCTGCTGTTACCATGATCCGCTGGCTCCTCCACCGCCGAATCCTCCACCGCCACCAAAGCCGCCAAAACCACCGCCGCCACTACCACCGAAGCCACCGCGCGATCCCCACGCGCCACCGGTACCAATCGGACCGATCCAGCCCCTGCCCGATGACCAGTGTCCACCACGACCACCACCGCGATTTCTGCGCGACAGGAGTACAATGATGATAATGAAAATTAAAATCGTAAATAAAGGAGAGCCTCTGCCGTTTTGTTCCCTGCTCGGTGGATCATCGTTCACATACTCCCCGGCAATGGTTTGTATAATCGCCATTACCGCCGCCTGAACTCCACCGTCATAATCACCATTTCGAAACCTCGGGGCAATTTCATTTCGAATAATCCGGCTGGACATGGCGTCGGTTAGTGAACCCTCCAATCCGTATCCAACCTCAATTCTCACTTTTCTGTCGTCGATTGCAATGAGCAGCAACACTCCATTATCTTTGTCTGCCTGGCCAGGCTGCCACTTCTCGGCTACACGCAATGAATACTCTTCCAGCGATCCGCCATTAAGCGATCTTATGACAAGGACTGAAATCTGATTTGATGTTGAGTCGCGCTCCGCTCGAAGTATTGTCTCCAGCCTTGCTTTTGCATCAGCCGAAAGTACATTGGCCAGATCATGGACCCAGATGCCCCCATGCTCCGGAATATCGGGCTGGCTATTCGCACCGATGGCAAAGACCATCAAAAAAGCGATCATAAACCCTCTCATGCCAAATCGAATTTAGCACGATGAATAAGCGCCGAGTTAAATATGGCGTTAAACCCGGAGCTCATTGTGCAGTTCATTCGTATCGTCATCCGTTTTGATAAAGCCTTTTTCAAGAAGAATGTCTCCACACGTTTGAATACCTCTTTCAAGGGCTTCCACTATGTTTCCCTGGCGAATGCTTTTTATGATTTCCTGTACTAGTTGATCCCATTGCTTTTGCTCAACCACTTTGCTGATACCCTGATCGGCCATGACAATCACCTCGTGTTCGAAAAATGATATGAAAATCATTATTCCCGTCCGTTGCCGCGTATTAAAGACCTCTTCTTCAAGAAATGCGTTTTCAGCACTTTGCTTAGTCATCAGATCCTGGTAGCTCCGGGAAACCAGCATTCGTTTAACCCCTTCGAAAAAATGTGGTAAGGCTGCACCGATCACACCACCAACTGCGACCACCACGAAAATAAAAGCAGGGTCATAAAACAAAGTGTTAGTGGCTTCATCCAAAACGTAGCGATCCAAAAGAACCATCAACAGAAATGAAAATGCCGCGACGATAATACTTGCCTTGTAATTTGCAATGACATAGTCGCTGCTTCGTTCAACAATCACCGGCACAATTTCACCCGAAATTTTTTCTTCCGCTTTTGTAACCGCAGCTTTGATCCGCTGCAGGTCATTGTCACTTAGTTTTTGTTTTAGGTTCATTTACGAACGGTTTGTTGTCAAAGATAGGTAGCTGATCCTAAATCAAGTGAAAAATTTGGTTGTCCTGTTGAGTTCGCGCAGGTATAACTGGATTGTGTTTTCCAAACCATAATACAGTGCATCACAAATGAGCGCATGTCCTATCGAGACTTCATCCAGGTGGGCAATATTCTGAGCGAAAAAATTCAGATTCTCCAGCGATAGATCGTGCCCCGCATTGATACCAAGGCCAGCGTCATGCGCAACTGAAGCGCTTTCCTGGTAGGGCTTGATGGCTACTTCTTTGTTTACCAAAAATTCGTGAGCATAAGGCTCCGTATACAACTCTATACGATCTGCATTTGCCCGTTTTGCTCCTTCTACCATCCGAGGGACCGGATCCACAAAAATAGAAACCCTTACGCCATGAGATTTTATTTGCGCAACGATGTCGCGTAAAAAACTTTCGTTCGACAAAGTATCCCAGCCGGCATTTGATGTAATTGCATGTGGTGGATCGGGGACGAGTGTAGCTTGAGCTGGTCTTACTTGCTCAATAATCTTCAGGTAACGTTCGTCCGGATATCCTTCGATATTAAATTCAGTTTTGACGACTCCGCGAAGAGCCATGACATCGCTATACCTGATGTGACGTTCGTCTTGCCGTGGATGTACAGTAATCCCTTCCGCCCCAAAGCGCTCGCAATCTTGCGCCGTCTTAACTACATCGGGATTATTTCCACCGCGTGCATTTCGGAGTGTTGCAATTTTATTAATATTGACACTTAGTCTTGTCATAAGATTTAATTGATATTCGTCTCGATCGGGTAACTAATTCGTTGCGAAATTTACACTAACAAATTTAACTATGAGCCTCAAGCAGCAAATTGATAATGACATTAAGAAGGCCATGCTCGCCAAGAACAAAGAAGAGCTTGAAGCCCTGCGCGCTATCAAGTCATTAATATTACTCGCGGAGACTGATAAAGGTGCAACCGGTGAAATTTCTTCTGACACTGAAAACAAACTCTTGCAAAAAGCAGTGAAGCAGCGAAAAGAGTCAGCAGAAATATTTCAGCAACAAGGCAGACCGGAGTTAGCTGAGAGAGAGAATTTTCAATTAGAAGTAATCAGCCGTTATCTACCAAAGCAGTTATCCGAAAATGAAGTTACTGAAGCGCTTAAGAATATTATCCAGCAAGTTGGAGCAAAGGGCCCTCAGGACATGGGAAAGGTAATGGGTACTGCAACAAAGGCTCTCTCTGGAAAAGCGGACGGCAAACTTATTTCAGAATTGGTGAAGAAATTATTGGCAACTTGAACACTGTCGATATCGTCCTTGCAGTTATGATCCTTGCCGGTGCTTACGGCGGTTATAAGGACGGTTTTCTTCTTTCCCTTTTTTCATTTATTGCAATAATACTGGCAGTCGTTGGTGGGTTTAAACTCATGGGGGAAGCGATGGTTCTTATTGGTCAGAATTACAAGGTTGATTCGTCCGTCGCGCCTTACCTTGCATTTGCCTTGGTTTTTGTCATCATTGTCGTTAGTGTTGGTCTCTTGGGCCGAATTATTAAATCGGCAATCCAGAAATCGCTCTTAGGTGTTGCCGATCAGGTAGCAGGTGCAGTGTTTGGAGTTGGAAAAACCACGTTCATGCTTAGCGTGATTATC
>CAMLER010000369.1 GCA_946478915.1 uncultured Chryseolinea sp. | reverse complement strand
AACCCATAGTTGAAGATCGAGACCATTCCCAACACTTCGAATCCGGCGTCGCGCAATGCCTGTGAAGCTTTCAGTGAACTACCTCCTGTGGAGACAAGGTCTTCAACGACAACTACCTTTTGCTTTCTGACAATCTTTCCTTCGATCAGATTTTCCATTCCGTGATCTTTGGGTTTGGGGCGCACATAAAGGAAAGGAAGCGACAATACATCAGCAACTAATGCTCCTTGTGCAATTCCCGCAGTTGCGACGCCTGCAATGGCTTCTACCGTAAAAAAATTTTCGCGAATGGCCTGCACCAATGCATGCTTAATGGTGTTCCTGATTTCCGGATAGGAGAGTGAAAGTCTGTTATCACAATAGATGGGAGATTTCCATCCCGAACTCCATGAAAATGGTTTTTGTGTATTGAGCTTTATTGCCTCGATCTGCAAAAGCATGGCCGCTATTTGACCAGCGGTCTCGTCCTGAACTTTAATAATTGGCATAACTCCGGAAAGTTATCACTAAAATTCGTTTGGATAAAGACCGATTTATAGGGTAATAAATTCAAAAATTTTTGCCCAGGTGAAAATTATTTGTTCTTTTGCGAACATGGATATGCCTTAACCTGCTGTGAATGATTATTTTTATCAACGACATACCTGTGCGGATCCTAAAGGCTAATGAGCAACCTGATCAGGGAAAGATCAACTCAGTTATCGATGCCGCCGAGGGACCGCTTGTTCAAGCAAAACTTATTCACCACGTATGGATACAAAATGTCACCGATGAAGCGCTGGGTGTATTGCTAAATTTTTTGGACTCAAAGGTACCTACCAACTTGTTTTCGCTATACCTCACAGTTGTGGATTATGATGGTATTAAGGATTTTCTCAGACAGAAATTTAAGGTGGTAAAAGCTGCTGGGGGACTGGTTCGAAAAAAGGAAAAATTCCTGATGATCTATCGAATGAAGAAGTGGGATCTGCCAAAAGGTAAGATTGAGAAGGGAGAAAAAAATCGAAAAGCAGCAGCGAGGGAAGTGGAGGAAGAATGTAATGTAACTGTTAAAGTTGACAGCAAGATCTGTACAACGTGGCACACTTATACCATGAATAAGCGGGCAATGATAAAGAAGACCAAATGGTACCTGATGGATGTCGTTGATGATTCAAAAATGCGCCCGGATCCTTCCGAGGACATAGAGGAGACTCGATGGATGAACGGAAAAGAAGTGTATCATGCGCTTGAGCATTCGTACAAATCAATTGCCTACGTTTTTGAACAGTACTACGAGATGAATGCGATAAAGCCCGCTAAATAATTTGGACTCTTTTTGGAGTTGTAATATTTGCAGGTTAAAGTTTATAGGGAAGAAATTCTGATACGTCGCCACCGTATTTGTGTACTTCTCTGACGATCGACGAGCTTATCCAGGCGAGCCTTGGCGTAGTGATCAAAAAAACTGACTCCAGCTCGGTGTAAAGTTTTCGGTTTACCTGCGAGATACTGTTTTCATATTCGAAATCAGTCGTATTGCGAAGTCCACGCAGTAAAAACCTTGCACCATTTTTTCGCGCAAATTCAGCTGTAAGCTCCGAGAATGTGACCACGCGAATGTTTTGATATTCCTCAAATGCTTCGTTGATTTTCTCAACCATCAGGTTGATATCAAAGTATCGGGAACTCTTCTGTGCGTTATAGCCCAATGCGATAATTATCTCATCAAACAGCTGAAGCCCACGAAGCACAATATCTTCGTGCCCCTTTGTGAAGGGATCAAAGGAGCCAGGAAATAATGCAATTCGTTTTGTCATGTCAGCTTAGTCGAGCAAATGAATGCTATACAAGTCAAAGAAATGATGGTCCTGGACTTCGTCAAAAACATAACTAAACTTGAGATAATCGGGATGAGTTCCAAAGGTTACATTGTTAATGTATTTGTAGAACTCATGATAGTGAGGTGAATTTTTTCCGATATAACCCCACAGCACAATCTGACTTGACTGCTGATCCATATCCAGCGATTTCATCACCATCATAATATATTTTATGTAGTCTGAAAACTGCTTGATGGCAAACTGATTATAATAGATCAATTGGGTGCTGTTACAGGCGACGATATGAAGCTTAAAACGGTCAACATAAATATATAACGGGTTATCAGATCTGCTTTTAGCATATTCCATCGTTCCTTCTATTAAGGCGGCAGACTGATGTGTGATAGTCGGATGATTACTCGGGTATACTTTCGATAACCAATTTTTTAGTTCATTATTTATCGCGTACACAGTTACCGCCTGTGCCCGATCATTTTTGGTATATAAAATTGTTTCGCGCAACATATCAATTGTTGCGTTAAACTTTAAATAGTCTGCGATTGAATCTTCAACAAAAAGAGCCTGTGGAACCTGCACAAATTTCTGGTTCTTAATGGCGACTTTTATTTTTTTCCAAAAACCCGCCTTGAGGAATGCATGTGAATCGAATAAGTGATCGAGAATATGGATCAGTTCTTCGTTCGAGGTAAGGGATGGTAAAACAAAGTCCTCGAGCAACAGTACTTTATTGCCACCAGGTTCAACAACCAGGATCTGAAAATCCCGGGTTCCGATATTTAACAATAGGTGATATTGATGAATGAATTCTTCATCAAAAAGTTCATCCTTCGTTTTCCGTATGAGCTTATATTGCAACGAGGCAGATTGCAATTTATTCCCAATTACCAGTGGTGTTCACATCTACTCTTGAACCAAAACCAAGAGGCTGGCGATTGCGCGCGTCGTTACTTGCCCTACGTTCAGGATTTATCGGCGCTGGATCTTTGACTTCAATAACGCTCACCATGCTGTTGTTCCGATTAATTTTCCCAACGAAAATGTCGAACTTCTTGCCGTCTGATCCCGGAACTTCACTTAGATTCTTGACGTCAACGTTTGGATTCAAATGATAATCCCACATGCTGATCAGATTCTGACCCCTACTAACCTGGTCGCCAGGATTTACTTTTGCTAATGCGACAATAGTACCTTGTTCAATGAATGTATAAGTTTCAGTTTTCTCGCGCTGCTTTGCACGCATACGGTACGCTGGTGAGCCCTTTACAACGTAATCACCTTCCTTGACAAGGAAGCCGGCAAATGTACCATCAGCGGCTGCGTTGGTATTATAAGTCTTCCTGAAGATTCGATCTCTGGCGGGCATGAAACCAATCGTATCGATTTCAACCTCGACTTTTTCTTCTCCGTAGCTGAGTTGGGTAATTTTTTCTTTTCTTAACGTAATGGGTACTCGTCCGTTTTCTATAAAGTTTATCAACGAATCCCAATTAGCTGTATAGTGACCGTTCTGTTGAAGAAATGCTTTTTCAGCTTCCCGAATTACAGCAAGTTTATCCGTTATCTCCTTTTCAGTAGCTGCTATAGATTCTCTGAATTTGATCGTAGAATGAATACTATCATAGAGATAGTAAGCCAGTCCTATGCTCACAAGAAAAAGGACGATCGATAAAATTTTTGTAAGATTCATTGTTTCAGGTTTAGTGTGCAATAATAAATATTTTAAGGGGTAAATAACAAGCCGGATTTAGCAGAATACCAAATTAAATCCTGTAAAATCCACTCAACTGGCACAATTTTTCCGGTTTTGTCACCGTGTTAAAAATGCCATGAATAGCGCCGGAAGGTATGTTCCCGATTTGCTCGGGAGAAAGGAATTGAGCGTTTCGAATTATAGGAAGTTCCGGATCGGTACCCGTCTTAACCTCTCCCGATACTCGCGTCACCTCGAAAAACAATTCAATAGCATGCAGGGGTTTTTGAAGAAATTCGCAGCCAAAAAGAAATTTTCCGGCTGATACCACCAAGCCCGTTTCCTCGAAAAACTCCCTCCGGAGTGCATCCTCCAGCGTTTCACCGTATTCAACACCCCCGCCGGGTGGCGCCCATAAATCTTTGTCCCCCATCTCATGACGCACCATGAGGAGCGAGTCGCCACGCCAACAAAGTCCCATCACCCTTATTCTAACCTTGTTTCCATAGATTTCGGCGATTTCAGGACTCATTAAGGGTTACTATCTGTGTTAATTCCAGATGCAAAACAAAGTCACAATTTCTGGACAGAAAGTTTAGAAATCTGGCAAAATTGTTGAGTGAAGGTCTTAAATTTGAAAAAAAATAAGGTATGAAGAAATATTTGTTTTTTATTCTTGTCTTGGGATTCGCAACCGAGATTTTTGCACAAGATAAACCTGCCCAAAAGGGTCCTGTAATTACGTTTGAAAAGAAGACGCATGACTTTGGGGATATTGTTCAGGGCGATAAGGTCGAGGAGACATTTAAATTCGCAAACACAGGCACAGAGCCGCTAATCATTACAAATGTTCAGGTAACCTGCGGTTGCACTACGCCAAAAGGCTGGCCAAGAGATCCGATTATGCCCGGTGGAAAGGGGGAGCTTACTGTAGCTTTTAATAGCGCTGGTAAGATGGGAAAACAGAATAAGACTGTGACCATTGTGTCAAACGCTGTTAATGCTGATGGATCACAAATCAATTTCACCACTAATATCCTTGCTAAGAAAGCGGATACACAATAATTCAGACAGTTAGAATTAGGCGATAATGAAGGACTGCTTTGGCAGTCCTTTTTTTTGGTAAGCATTTACAATGAAATTCAAAGCGGGCTCAATATTTATCCTTAAGCACGCTCAATGCAACTAGCAGCCAGCCGGCAAGGAAACATACTCCTCCAATGGGCGTGATTGCACCCAGCCAGGTGATCCCCGTCAGGGAAAGAGTGTAAAGGCTTCCAGAAAATATTAAGATTCCGGCTATGAAGAACAAAGAGCTGACCCCCAATAGTTTGACCTGAATATGCCGTGCCAGCACTCCTATGAGTAGGAGGGCCAGGGAATGATAAAACTGGTATCGAACCGCCAGCTCAAAAGTGTCTTCCCTGCCAGTTGCAATCAATATGGGTTTCAACGCGTGCGCGCCAAAAGCACCGATTGCCACAGCCATTCCACCCATTATTGCGCCCCATAAAAGGCTTCCTTGTCTGTTCATAGTTTGAATTCTAATGCGTTGAACGTTCTCCGAAAATAGCGGAACCGATCCGCACCATTGTACTTCCTTCTTCGATCGCGATTTTATAATCGCCGCTCATTCCCATTGATAGTTCCTGCATGCGAACATTCGGCGGAAGGGCTGATGTCTTTAACTCCTCGAAAAATTCACGCAGACTTCGGAATTCTTTCCTTACCTGATCCTCGTTATCTGTAAACGTCGCCATACCCATAATTCCTACGATTGAGACATATGAAAAGGATTTAATTGCAGTGCCCGTTACGAGCTCGAGGGCTTCCTTCTCCGAAAAGCCAAATTTTGTATCCTCCTTTGCAATGTGAATCTGAAGCAAGCAGGATATAACTCTGTTGAATTTTGCCGCTTGTTTATTGATCTCCTGAAGTACGCCAGCCCTGTCTACGGATTGGATCATGTTCACAAAAGGGACGATGTATTTAACTTTGTTGGTCTGCATATGCCCGATCATGTGCCATTGAATGTCTTTGGGAAGAGCTTCATATTTGGGCGTTAGTTCCTGGACACGATTTTCACCAAAAACCCGCTGTCCAGCGTCATATGCCTCCTTAATACGTTCAGGCGGGTTCGTCTTGCTGACAGCCACTATCGTGCAGGAATCGGG
>CAMLER010000368.1 GCA_946478915.1 uncultured Chryseolinea sp. | reverse complement strand
AAGTTGACAATTGAGATGACATTGGGTCAAACTGAAGTGAAAGCTTTTGTTAATCCTGAGATTGGCCTGGAGTATATTCAATCGGAATTTTCTAATGCCGATAACGATGCATCTGCTCTCTTGCTGTTGGATATCAATATGCCGATCATGAGCGGCTGGGAATTTCTTGAGATGTTCGACAATCTTGGTTTCGAAGTGAAGGACAGAATCAAGGTTTGTATTTTATCTTCTTCGATAGACGAGCGTGACAAAGAGCGCTCTTACGCGAATAAAAATGTTATTGAGTTCCTGGTAAAACCGCTTACCGATAAAGATATTCAGCGGATAACCAATATGGAACTCAAGAAGAACAAACCGCTCTAGCGAAGAGTCGTTTAAAACAGCTTCCAGGGTTGTAAATAGAGCAGGTTTAGCGATATTCCCTTCGCCCCATAATCACAATTGTAGAGGTAGAAAAAAGTAGTTTATAATTTGCTAACGGAATGGCTACGTTATAAGTGTAAAGCAAAGAAATCCCTGATGCTTCCTATTTTGCTCGTAAAGTACCGTTCAAACTGTTGGCTGATAGCTGATAGCTGTTAGCCAATTTGCACCTTCTGTTTCTCCTTAACCGATCTATACACGGCTTCGACAACCCTGATATCCTTAAGCCCTTCCTCGCCAGGAACGAGCATCGGTTTTCGAGCAATTATAGCGGCTGCATCGTCGTCCATTTGTTTCGCCTGCTGATTTGGAACAGTAGCGTTCAACACTTTGCCATCGCTGGTCACGCCTTTTATTCCGCTGTAACTTTGGAATGGTTCGAGCTTATACCACCCGTTGGCAAACTTTGTTTCCAAAATATTGATACCACGACCAAAGGTTGTTTCGCATTTTGCAGTGACGCCACCTGGAAAGTCCAAATCGAAATGCATGGTTTCTTCTACTTCAGAATAGATTTCAGGTCGGGTAGTAGAAGCTTTCGCGGAGACCGCTATGGGTTCCAATCCGGTCGCATATCGCGCTGCATTCAAAGGGTAAACACCCATATCGTACATGGCCCCACCCCCCAGACTTTTCTTTTGCTTCCAATGGGTGGTGCGATCATCCCGATAGCCCGCAGCTGCCATAGCGCTAACCACTTTTCCGTAAACCAGGTCTTTGCGAATTTGTATGATGCGCTGCGTATTGGGTTCATGGTGCATCCGGTAACCTATACTCAGTGTTACTTTATTTTTTTTGCACGCGTCAATCATACTTTGACATTCAGCGACCGTCATTGCCATAGGTTTTTCACACCAGACATGTTTACCAGCATTCGCAGCGCGGATACAGTATTCTGCATGCATCGACGGTGGCAATACTATATAAATGACATCGATGTCTGAATTGTTGGCAATAGAATCAAACGTTGCGTAATTGTAGACGTTCTTTTCCGGGATCTTATATTGTTGTTTCCATTTTTCTGCTTTCGCGGGCGTACCCGTTACAATTCCGGTCAACGAGCACTTTTGTGTTAATTGCAGTGCAGGAGCGAGCAAGTCGGTGCTGTAATATCCGAGCCCAACCAATGCGACTCCCAGTTTGTCCTTTTGTTGTGTAATGACATTGGCAAATGAAACCTGGCTCAGCGTGAGTGCAGCAGCCGCAGCGGATGTTTTGGCTATGAATTTTCTTCTGGTTACCATGGATTAGAAAATTGGAACATTGAAAGATTATAAAATTGTAAAATTGGGAGATTGTAAAATTCGCCCGAAGGGCGCGCAGAAGCAAGCTTTCTCACCTTTTCTTTCAATCTTCCAATCTTCTAATTTTCCAATCTTCTAATATTCCAATTTTCCAATTAGTTTGAATACTGATGAAAATGGTCTAAATTAAACCCAACAAGTGAAGGTATGGCGACGCTGAGTACATCGAAGAAGAAACTATTCACAACGGATTATGAGATTCACGCATCTGTTAAAATGCTGTATCCATACATCCAAACAGCCAGTGGGTTGGCTGAATGGTTTGCTGACGATGTGACGATCAACAACAACGACAAGTCATTTACTTTCTACTGGGACAATGAAGAGCATCGCGCAAAGCTCGTTGCTTACAGGACAAATCATTTTGTTCGCTTCGAATTTTTGCCTGAAAATAAGGAAGACGAGTCAGACCCTTCTTATTTCGAATTGCGCCTGGATTTCAACGAACTGACGCAATCAACGTATTTGAAAATTATCGACTATTCGGATTTTGATGACCTGAAAGAACTCCATTCGCTTTGGGACGGTCTTATCGAAATGCTCCGTAAGACTGTCGGTGGGTAATTTTTTATTTCTGCTTCCTTCTGCATTCCCCTTCCTGGCCTTATTTTTGACCAGACCCTACACCTAACCTAAACACCTAAACACCTAAACACTAAAACACTTAAACGCTTAAACACTAAAGAGCTAAACACTACCCCAACACATCAACACATCAACACCTCTTCATGAAGAAAATCGACAAACTTGTGCTCGACGCCTTTATAGGACCATTCCTGATCACTTTCTTCGTGGTGGTATTCATCCTGCTTAACATCAACATGCTTAAGTACTTCGACGACATCATTGGAAAAGGCCTCGATCCATTGATTCTCGGAGAGTTGTTCTTCTACTTTGCAATTTTTACTGTGCCAACAGCCATGCCGTTGGCAGTCCTTCTATCTTCTTTGATCGCATTTGGAAATCTCGGTGAACATTTTGAATTGACGGCGATCAAAAGTTCAGGGATATCGCTGGTCAGAATCCTCAGACCAATTTTCTTTTTTGTATTACTGTTAACTGGTATAGCCTTTTATGCTAATAACAATCTGGTTCCGAAAGCAGCGTTGGAGGCTTATAGTTTATTGTACGATATCAAACAAAAGAAGCCAGCGCTGGATCTGCGTGAAGGAGCTTTCTACAATGGTATCGATGACATGAGTATTAAGGTCGATCAGAAGTTTCCCGATGACGAATCTGCCTTAAAAGGAGTGATCGTATATGATCACCGCGAAAATGATGGGAATAAAAAAGTTATCATTGCCGACTCGGGTAGGATGTATACCATTTTGAATGAACGTTACCTGAAATTTGAATTGTACAACGGATACGACTATTCTGAGAACGCAAAAGAGAATCCCATACTCGGTGGGAAAAAGAATGAGAGCGAGAATTTGACGAAGACAAGGTTCGCCAAGATGCAGGTGGTTTTTGATTTGTCGTCGTTTCAATTGCAGACAACAGACAAGAAATGGTTTCAGGGAAATCGTATTATGCGCAACCTGGCCGAGTTGGATATGGATATTGATTCAATCAATAACCAAATCATGTATCAGCGATTGAATCACTATCTGTACAAGCCCACTTACTTTAACTATTTTATGAAAAAGGATAGTTTGATTATGCCTGAACCCGTATATCGGCAAAAGCTCCTTCGGGATTCGCTCTCCCGACTCCCTTATAAGGATAGACTTCGGAACGACAGTATCAAAGCAAAAAGTCTGACGGAACGAAAGGTATCGGATTCTGTGGCGAAGGCTTTAACTCCTCAGGTCCCCAAAAAGACGGTGACGAAGAACACGCCGGCGAAAGCCATCATTGCCGCAAGAGTGCTTGCTAAAAAGCCTGTTAGAAATGATTCCTTAATGAGGATCAAGTATGATAGTATACTGAACAGCGCGATAACGAGAGACATTGTTCAGGGAGCCGCCAACGCTGCAAGACAAATAAAAAGTCAGGTGATGAATGCGAATCTGTCAATTGATAACTACGAAAAGGAAAAAGATATTTTCGACATCCAATGGCATAAGATCCTCGCGAATTCATTTGCCTGTATTGCCATGTTCCTGATTGGAGCGCCGCTTGGAGCGATAATAAAAAAAGGAGGTCTCGGGGTTCCTTTCCTGGTCTCTATCTTCTTCTTTATCGTATATTATGTAATTACAATGCAAGGTGAAAAACTGGCCAAGCAAAATACCGTTAGCCCGCTCGTTGGTGTCTGGGCGGCGGATATAATCTTGCTGATTATCGGTCTTATCTTCCTCCGGCAGGCGAGGGTGGATGCCCGTTTATTTGATGCTGATTTTTATCTGGTAGTGATCGACAAGGCAAAACGATGGTTTATCCGACGAAAGCAGCATCAGCCCAAACTTGCATGATTTAAAATGAAATTTATAAATTCTTGGAAATTAGGCCATTTTTGGCTTACCTTTGCCCCCTGAAATAAAAGAAAAAACAAAGTTCGAGATGTACTTGACTACCGCAATCAAACAAGATCTGTTCGCAAAACACGGATTTGGGAAGAAAAAACAAGAAACTGGTTCTGCTGAGTCGCAGATTGCACTTTTTACCCACCGGATAAATCACCTGACGCAACACCTGAAGTCAAATAAGAAAGATTTTTCAACGCAACAAGGTCTTATGAAACTGGTAGGGAAGCGTAAAAAACTGCTGAATTATCTGCAGAATACAGACATTGAAAGATACAGGGCTGTTCTGGCAGACCTTGACCTCAGAAAGTAAATTATATAACATTCCCCCAAGGGAACCCGAACAAAGGTTCCCTTTTTGCATTTTCAACTAATTATAAACTAAAGGCGAGACCAAAGATGCCCCTCTCCTTAAATTCACGCATTATTACATTATGAAACCTACTCCAATTACTAAAACTTGCAAGCTTCCCGATGGTCGCGAAATAACTGTTGAAACGGGTAAACTTGCCAGGTTAGCCGATGGCTCTGTTGTGTTGCGAATGGGCAATACCATGCTGTTAGCAACCGTTGTCTCTGCAGAAGAGGCAAAGCCCGGCACTGACTTTTTGCCACTCTCCGTTGATTACCAGGAAAAATTTGCATCCACTGGAAAAGTACCAGGTGGATTTCTAAAACGCGAAAGCAAACTATCGGATTACGAAGTTCTCATTAGTCGTCTGGTTGACCGGGCTCTTCGCCCTTTGTTCCCAAGCGATTATCATGCTGACACTCAAGTAATGATATACCTGATTTCGGGAGACGAGAATGCGTTGCCCGACTCCTTAGCCGCATTTGCGGCTTCCTCAGCGCTGGCTGTTTCAGATATCCCTTTTCAGGGACCGATCTCCGAAGTTCGCGTGGCCCGCGTTGATGGTAAATATATCATCAATCCAACCATGGAAGATAAAAAGCGAGCTGACCTCGATTTGATCGTTGCCGCTTCCATAGACAATATTTTAATGGTTGAGGGTGAGGCAAAAGAAGTGTCAGAGGATGATATGCTGGAGGCGCTTAAACTTGCTCACGAAGCAATAAAAGTCCAGTGTCAGTTACAAATAGAATTAGCTGAAGCTGCAGGTAAGACGCAAAAACGGACTTACAATCACGAAGAAAATGATGAGGCTCTGCGCCAGGAACTCTGGACTAATATGTACGATAAAGTTTATGCAGCAGCCCGCCTCCTCAACAAAAGCAAGAATGCCAGGTCTGAAGCCTTTTCAAAAATTATAGATGAGTACCTGGATGCGCTTCCGGAAGATACGACGGTTAACAAAGACCTCGCTAAACGCTACTATCACGATATCCAGAAGAAGGCATCCCGCGATTTAGTACTTAACGAAAGTGTTCGTCTCGATGGTCGTAAAACCACGGAAATCAGGACGATATGGAGTGAGGTTGACTATTTACCTTCACCTCATGGATCCGCTATTTTTACCCGCGGTGAAACTCAGTCAT